>NZ_MEIH01000019.1:0-30379 GCF_001723155.1 Haladaptatus sp. W1 | reverse complement strand
GGTCACGAGCGACAGTGCGGCGGTGTCATCGTGAATCGTCACGCGCGGGTGGTCGTCCAGATGGGACAGGAACGGCCCGAGAACGTGCTGGCCCGTGCTGGCATCGACGTGGAGGATTCGCTTCTCGGAGTGAGCGGCCTCCCGTCCGTAGTCGTATTCTTCGCCGTCCGTGTCGAAGGAAACGTCGAGCGTGTCGATGAGCACGTCCGCCACCGCGTCGTTCGCGTTCTCGACTAGCACGTCCACCGCGTCCGGGTCGGCCGTGTTCGCACTCGCCGTCAGCACGTCCGCGCGGAGCGATTCCGGGTCGTCGCGGGTCACGGCGATGCCGCCCTGCGCCCAGTGCGTCGAGGCGTTTTCGGGGCGGGTCGCCTTGGTGGCGACGAGCACGTCCACGCCCGCACGCGCCGCGGCGAGCGCGGCGCTACAGCCCGCGATGCCGCTGCCGACGACCAGTACGTCCGTCGTTTCGGCGTCGTTTTTCGTCCCGCTCATAGGTCCAACATCCTGTCGAGCGCCAGCATTGCGAGGTCTTTTTCTTCCGGTGCGACCTCGATGACGTTTCGTTCCCGTCCGCCGACCAACTCCTCCAGCACCCACGTCAGGTAGTTCGGGTCGATTTGGCGCATCGCATTGCAGTCCATGCACGCGTCGCCACAGAGGGGGAGTACGTTCACCTCCGGGTGCCAGCGTTCGAGGTGCTCGACGAGGTGAACCTCCGTCCCGACGGCCCACGTCTCGCCAGGGTCGGCCGCGGCGATGGACTCGCAAATCGTCGCCGTGCTGCCAACGACGTCGGCCGCCTCCACGACTTCGCGGCGACATTCGGGGTGGACGACCACCTTCGCGTCCGGGTGCTCCTCGCGGACGCGCTCGACGTGTTCCACGTCGAAGCGCTCGTGAACCTGACAGTAGCCATCCCAGAGGACGATTTCCGCGTCCGCCATGGACTCCGAATCCCGTTCCTCGGGGTCCCACGGATTCCACAGCACCGTTTCGTCCTCCAATCCGAGTCGGTGAGCGGTGTTCTCGCCGAGATGCTTGTCGGGCAGAAAGAGTACCTTGTCGCCCCGTTCCAGCGCCCACTCGAAGACGCGGTGGGCGTTCGAGGAGGTACAGACCGCGCCGCCCTGCTCGGCGCAAAACGCCTTCAGGTCGGCGTAGGAGTTCATGTACGTTATCGGAACGATGTCGTCGTCGGGCGCGGCCGCCTCGATACGCTCCCACGCGGCGTCCACCTGCAGCGCCTCCGCCATCCCGGCCATCGGGCAGGACGCCTCCATCGACGGGAGGATGACCGTCTGGTCGTCGTCCGTGATGATGTCCGCCGACTCGGCCATGAACGTGACGCCGCCGAAGACGACGTATTTCGCGTCGGCCTCCGCCGCCTGGACACTCAACTGGTAGGAGTCGCCGACGAAATCCGCGTGTTCGACGATTTCCCGCCGCTGGTAGTTGTGACCAAGGACGACCACGTCGTCGCCCAGTTCGTCGAGCGCCCGCTCGATGCGCTCCGTTCGCTCTTCTTCACTCAGTCCTCGATATTCAGAGGGAAGTTGCTCTAAATTGTCGTACTTGAACAGACTGAGTTCCGTTTCGAGGTTTGCTGTCTCTATTTTTGGCACGTTGTTGCACCTGTGGTTGCACTAGCCCACAACAGCAGGTATTGAAAATATTTTCTCTTCAAAGGTGGCTATCTGATTTTGGTAGCGACTGGTGAGAGGTTCCGTCGGCTAATCACTCGAAAATACCACTCGAAAATGAGTTCCGCGTTCCCTATCTGCGGTCGCGCGTGTCGCAGCGCGCGGCCCGTTCGGCGCTCGACCAATCCCGATGTTCGGATTCCTCGCCGTCGCTTTCCGTGTCGATGAGCCACCACAGGAGGAGCGGGCCGCCGATTGCGAGGACGAAGAACAGCGGGAATACGACGGCGACTCCGGCGTCGAGGAGGGGCTGGAACATGACAGAAATCGGTGTAGAACCGGCTTAATCGTTCCGTCCGTCGAAGACGACGGCACCGTCCACCACCGTCATCGCCACGTCGATGTTCTCGATGTCGTCCTCGTGTTCCCACGGCGAACAGTCGAGGACGGTGAAATCCGCCCGTTTACCCGTCTCGACGGTTCCGAGGTCGTCCTCGTCGAACCCGGCGTAGGCCGCACCGAGCGTGTACGCGCGGATCGCCTCCGTCACGGACAGGCGCTGTTCCTCGACGGGCGCGTTGACGGTCTGGTGAATCCCGAGGAGCGGGTCGAGGGGCATACAGTCGCTCCCGAACGCGAGGTGGGCACCGGCGTCGAGCAGGGTGCGGTAGCGGTTGGTCTGCCGTCGTCGCTCCTCGCCGAGTCGGGCGTCGTACAGGCCGTCCGGTTGCGCCCACTTCAGGAAGTTCGGTTGGACGGACGCGATAACGCCCGACTCCGCGAACCGCTCTATCTGTTCGTCCGTCACGAGTTCGACGTGTTCGACGCGGTGGCGCTTCTCGCCCGCATCCCCGGTTTTCTCGAAGGCGTCCAACACGGCCTCGATGGCTTCATCGCCGATGGCGTGGGCCGTTACCTGAAACCCCGCGCCGTCCGCCCGCTCCACGATGTCGTCCAGTTCCTCCGGGGAAACGACCCACTGGCCCGTCACGTCGCCGTCGGTGTCCGCGGCGTCGTCCGCGTCGGCGTACGGTTCCGAGAGCTTCGCCGTCCGGCCGCCGAAACTGCCGTCGGTGAAGGACTTTATCGCGCCCGTCGTCACAAGCGAACTGCCGTGGTTCGTCACGAGGCCGATCTCGTCCGCGGCCTCGATGTGGTCGCTCCAGTAGTTGATTCGGACCCGCAAGGAGAGGTCGCCGTCCCGTTCCAGGCGGCGGTACACCTTCGGCGCGCGCGACTGGCGAACCATGTCGTGAACCCCGGTGACGCCCTTCTCGTGGGCGTCCCGCTGTGCCGCGAGCAGGAGTTCTCGCGTCGTCTCGGCGTCGGGTTCGATGGCTTCGTACACCGCGTTGACCGCATCCTCCACGATGACGCCGGTCGGGTCGCCGTCCTCCGTTTCGACGTCTTCGTCCGGCATTTCCTCGCCGAGTCGGTCGAGGGCGACGCCGTTGACGGAAGCGACGTGGAGGTCCTCGCGGAACGCGACCACGGGACGGGTTTCGCTCACCGCATCGAGGTCCTCGCGGGTGAGGTAGCGCGATTCGTCCCACATGCTCTCGTCGAACCCGTAGCCGAGTATCCACTCGCGGTCGCCCTCCAACTCGGCCAGCAGGTCCACGCAATCGGCGGGCGAGTCGGCCGCCGAGAGGTCGGCGTTGACGATGTAGCTCCCGACCGTCTGCATGTGCGTGTGGGCGTCGATGAATCCCGGCAGGAGGACGCGACCGCCGAGGTCGATGACCTCGGTTTCGATGCCTTCGAGGAACGCGACTTCGTAGGCGGAATCCACGCGAACGATTTTCCCGTCGCGGACGGCGACCGCTTCGGCGGTCGCGTCGCCGTCCGACAGGGTGTGTACCTCGGCGTTCGTGAGAATCACATCCGCTGGCGCTGTCATGCTTTCGTGGTCTGCTCCGACGCCGATAACTGTTCGGGGTCCGGTAGAATGGGACGGGCGACGAGTCCGCTTCCGCCCGCAGACTGATGTGCGTCGCTCCCGTCGCACTACCCATGAGCGTGACCGGCCTGTGTCAAATCTGCGAGGCGGCCGAGGCGACGCACGACTGTGACCGCTGCGGTGCCCTCGTCTGTGACGAACACTGGAACCGGCAGAGCGGCTTCTGCGTCGAATGCGCGGCGGAACTCGGCGTCGGCGAGGGCGGGAGCACGCCGGACGGGCCGGGAGCGGAAGACATCACTCCGCCGGACACCGAGGACGAAACGCACCGATTCTGACGACGCGATTCGCGGTAATCCGTATCGCGGCTATCGATAATCCGTATCGCGGTTACCGGTACTGATTCAGCCGTTTCTTCAGTCGCTTCGCGGCCTGTCCCGACGCCTCAGCGAACCGCTCTCCGGCGTCCTCGCCCGCGAAGATGATGCCGCGCGAGGAGTTCACCAGTCCCGCGCCGTCCGCGAGGGCGTAGGTCGCCGCCGCTTCGACGTCGCCGCCCTGCGCGCCGACGCCGGGGACGAGGAACGGGAGGTCCGGGACGCGCTCGCGGAGTTCTTCGAGTTCGTCCGGCGTCGTCGCGCCGACGACGAGGCCGACGTTGCCGTTACCGTTCCACAGGTCGGCGAGCGAGGCGACCCACTCGTAGAGGGTCTCGCCGGACGCGAGTTCGAGATTCTGCATGTCCGACCCGCCGGGGTTCGAAGTCCGACAGAGGATGAAGACGCCCTTGTCTTCCCGCGAGAGGAACGGGTCGAGCGAGTCGCGGCCCATGTAGGGGTTGACCGTGATGGCGTCCGCCGAATCGAGGAGTTTCGCGTACTGGCGCGCCGTGTTGCCGATGTCGGCGCGCTTCGCGTCGAGCAGGACGGGCACGTCTTTTCCGTGCGCGTACGCGATGGTCTCCTCCAGCGCCGCCCACCCGTCCGCGTCCTCGTAGAACGCGACGTTGGGTTTGTACACCGCCGCGTGCTCGTGTGTCGCGTCGATGATACGACGGTTGAACGCCCAGCGGGGAAGGTCGTACTCGTGCAGGTGGTCCGGAATTCGGTCGATGTCGGCGTCGAGTCCGACGGAGACGATGCTGTCCGTCGCCGCGATGCGGTCCGCGAGGCGGTCGAAGAAGTTCATATTCGGAGATTTTCGCCGGGGGTCATGGAGCTATCGAACTGGTAAAGGCACTTCGGCCCAATGTATCCCCCATGTGCGTGACCGCCGTGGGGTTCGACCTCGATGCCACCCTCGCCGTGACCGATAGACCGCGGGCGAAACTGCTCGCGGACGCGACGACGGCGGTGGACGCGCCGTCGCTGTCCCGTCAAGCGTATCTCGACGCCCACAGTCGCCACCTCGCCAGCGAGACGCGCGAACCCATCTTTGCCGACTTGCTCGCGGATGGGTGCGGCACCGACGCCGACGAACTCGCCGCCGCCTATCGACGGGCGATATTGGACGCGCTGTCGCCGCTCGATGGCGTCCCGGACCTGCTCTCGTCCCTCCGTCGGGAGTATCGCGTCGGCTTGCTTACGAACGGCCCGGTCGTCGCCCAGCGCGGCAAACTCGCCCAACTGGGGTGGGAAGACAACTTCGACGTCACGGTCGTCACCGGCGAATTGGAGGCGGGAAAGCCGACCCGTCACGCGTTCGACGCATTCTGTGAGAAACTCGGGGACCCACCCGCCGACACCGTGTACGTCGGCGACGACCCGAAGATGGACGTTCGGGGGGCGAACGACGCCGGGATGAAGACGATACAAGTCCTGTTTCCCGATGGGCCGGACCCGGAACCGTCGGCGGACGCGTACGTCGAGCGCGACGAACTCGTCACCGCGCTTCCGGACGTGATTGCATCGCTCGAAGCACGAGACGACGGATGAGAAAACACGGAGACGACTATAGCGATTCGATCACGGCGTCCACGGCGCGTTTGACCTCCGCGCCGCTCTCGACGAAGACGAGGACGCGGGGTGGACGGACCGCCTTCGGTCGGACGCGGATGCCCGACTCGGCCGCTTTCCGCTCGACGGCCTCGATTTCGTCGGTCAGTTCGATGCGAACCCTGTCCGGGTGGACGAACACTTTTGCGGCGGGTTCGCCGTTCCGTTCGAGTTCGTAGGCCAGTGCGCCGTCCTCGCTCGGTTCGACGTCCGGGTCCGCGTTCACGACGGCGACCGAATCGAGCGGCGGGTCCTCGCGGCCGTCGAATTCGGAGGAGAGCAGTTGTGCGATGCGCACCCCGTCGGTAATTCTATCCTCGACCATACTCGGCGTTGGCGGGGCGGCGGTTTACGCTTTGAGGTCCGCGAGCGCTTCCCGCGCTTCGTCGCTCACGTCGATACCCTTCCGTCGCGCGTAGACGACGGCGGCGGCCTCGACCGAAACGGCGACCTCCGCTTGGAGCTCGTTGATTTCGGCGACCGCGGTCTGTTTCGTCGTTCCGTGGGAGACGACCTTATCCAGCACCTTCTCGAACGTCGATTGCTCCTGGAGTAGGCTCTCGTCGGGAACGAAATCGTCGGGAATCTCGACGCTCGCCGGGTCGAACTCGGCGATCAGTTCGTCGTCCTCGTGGGACAGCAGTCCCTGCCCGCTGGCGACATCGACGAGACGCTTCGCTTGGTCGGGGGAGAACCAGTCTCGGTCGAGCGACAGCGACACCACGAACTCGCTTTCACGCATCCGTTCGCGGCCCTTCTGCTGAAACGGCGCGGCGACGGCGATCCGCAAACTCATCGTCCGGCGAAACTGGACACGGCGGCCTAAATCTGCCGATGTGGGATTGCGAACCGAGTCATTGAAGTATTTCGTAGGCTACTTCCTCGATATGAAAGACCAAGGACGCTCCACGCGAAAGCGAACCGGTGGACGACTGAAGCCCCTCGATAAGAAAAAGAAACACGAACTCGGCCGTGAACCCACCGAAACGCAGGTCGGAGAACCGCGCTACCGCACCACGGACGCCCGTGGCCGCAACTCGAAGATTCGCGCGCTCACGACTGACGTCGCCAACGTGACCTCCGACGGCGAGACGGTCAACGCGACGATTCAGGACGTGCTCGAAAACGGCGCGAACCCGAACTACGCCCGCCGAAACATCATCACGAAGGGTGCCATCATCGTCACGGACGAGGGCAAGGCCCGCGTGACCTCGCGTCCCGGCCAGACCGGTCAGGTCAACGCCGTTCTCCTCGACGACGAATAATCGGCGTCGATTTCTTTCGATTCGCGAACCGCCGAGCGGCGGCACTGCTCTACATGTTTCGCCCGGAAACGTCCGCGGTCAGAACCAGTCTCGGCTCGGGTTCAGCGAGAGTTCGATTTTTCTCCACCCTCAGGGTCGTGGTGCGGCCTTCTGCAATGCCGTCTCGGCGATGTTGCCGCCGTAGTCGGCACACCGGGACAGCGAGTCCACGACGAGGCCGAGCAGTTGGGCCTGCTGTGGGTCCTGTTTTCGGAGGAGTTTGTCTATCGCGCGCGCGTGCTCGTCGATGCCGAGGATGGACTCGCGCGCCTCGTTCGCCAACTCGGTGGCTTTCTCGCTGTCGTCCATGAGCAGCGCGTCCATCGCCTTGTTGATGACCGCGGTCGAATCCTCGTGGAGCGCCTCGTAGCTCTCGATGACATCCTCGTCGACCTCGGGCAACTGGAGCGTGAGCTGGCCGATTTTGGCGGCGTGGTCGGCGATGCGTTCGAGTTGGCGGGCGCTCGAATGGTAGTCGAAACACACCTCGCGGGACATACCGAGTTCCTCGGTCGCCTTCGCCGTGCGGAGCGTCGCGCGGAAGATGCGCGAGACGACGAACCAGAGTCGGTCGACGTCCTCGTCGCGCTCGATGACGTCGCGCGCGATGTCGTCGTCGTTCTCCGCGATGGCGGTGATGGCGTCGTCCAACATCGAGAGGGCGATGAGACGCATGCGCGTGACCGCATTGTGGATCGACAGTTCCGAGGAGTCGAGCAGGTCCTGAATGACGACCTTGTTCCCGGTCTCTTCGAGGACTTCGAGACCGACGAGGCTCTGGGTCGCCGCGCTGATGGTGCGGCGCTGCTCGGTCGTGATGCGGCTCGCCTCCAACGTGATGATATCGAACCCGCTCACGTACATCGTGAATACCGCGCGTCTGAGTTCCTCATCCTTCAGGTTCGTGATGTCGATGGACCCCTCCAACTGTCCGCGGTCGTTTTTCGGCGTGAGCAACAGCGAGTCGGACTCGGGATAGAACTCCACGACGCTTCCGGCTTCAACGCCGTTATTCGTCGCCCACGACTTCGGAAGCGAAACGGTGTACGTCGAACCGCCCGTCACCTGAACTTTGCGCGTCTCCATACCGACAGGTTGGTTCGGCCGAGACTATAAATCCAACCATATCTATATACTCGTTCAGAACAGGGATTATTTCCGTACCTAATATGGTATTCCATCGAACCGTCTCTCCCAAGATATGTTTTCAACATCTTGGAGCGGCAAAATTATAGAATACATACGTAGTACAAACGGCAAGCTCTCATCGAAACTGCTGAATTCGACGGAATAGAGCATCTGAGACGGGGGTATGAGAATCATATGCATCCGTAGAATAGTAGCAAACGTAGAGATATATAGAAATAATAGCAACGTATTATTACGTTCTGTTCATGGATTGCAGTGTATGTCAGGTAAGTCGTCAAGCGGCGTTTCGCGGCGGAAATTCCTCGTGGCAGCGGGAACGTCGAGTGCACTCGCACTCGCCGGGTGTACGGGCAACCCGACGAACGCGAACGACGGGTCCTCGGGTAACAACTCGGACAACTCCGGCGATACGGGCAGCAACGGAAGCAGCAACTCAGGGGCGCTCACTGCAGGTGGGTCCTCTACCGTGTACCCCATCACGAACAAGGGGTCGTCCGTCTGGAACTACAATCCGCCGGCCGACGACACGGAATACTGGCCCCAGAAAAAATACGGCATCGAGACAGACAAGAACCTCGCCGATTACTGGGCGGGACTGTACGGCTTCGAAGCCGGTTCGGACGGTCAGCCGCCATTCAAGGTCACTATCGGTCTCAGCCACTCCGGAACCGGTCTGACGAAACTGCAGAAAGGTCAGGTCGACATCGGTGACGCCAGTGCACCTGTCGATGACGAACTTGACGCGAGCGACTCCGAGCTCAAGAAATTCAAAAACCACGTCGTCGGCGTGGACGCCCAACCCATCGTCGTGAGCAAACAGATCTACGACAACGGCGTCAAGCAACTCAAAGCCGAAACCGTCCGCAAAATCTACACGGGCGAGATCAAGAACTGGAGCGAAGTCGACAGCTACAGCGGCAAGGACATGGAGATTCAGGCCATCGGCCGTTCGGTCGGTTCGGGTACCGACACGTCGTTCCGTTCGAACATGCTCGGCAGTCCGGACGCGAAGATGCCCGGCGTCGACGTCCGCAAAGGCGAGAACCAGCAGGTCGCCAAGGCAGTCGAGAGCGCCAACAACGCCATCGCGTACATGGCGCTCGCGTTCGTCTCGGACTCCGTTCCGGCCATCGCCCTCGATTTCAAGGGAACGGTCTACAAACCCGGCAAGAACCTCTCGGACAAAGGGTACCCGCTCGCGCGTGACCTCCACTGTTACACGTACGAGGAAACCTCGAAGAAGGAAGCCGCTTTCCTGCGCATGCTCATCGAGAAGTTCGGTCAGGGTCAGTTCGTCGAACCCGCAGGGTATGCTACCCTTTCGGACAGCCGACGGAAAGAGGAACTTTCAAAGCTTCCTGAACCCACCTCCAAGTAACTACACCAGAATCCATGGCTAACGCACCCAGATTATCGGCGGTATGGCGTTCGGTCGATGAACTCGATACACCGGCACAAATCGCGGCCGTCGTGGGTGCGCTATCGTTATGTGCCGCGTTCATCGCGTTCATCGCGGCACCGTCGTACGTGGCATTCCCGTTCTTCCTGTTCGTCATCGTCACCGTGTACGGTTGGTTTGCATATCAGGCCGAGACGGCCCGTGCATTGACGCTCCTGACGACGATTTCGACCATCGTAATCCTCGGCCTCATCACGGTGTACCTGTTCACCCAGGCGATTCCGGCCGTTCGGAAGATGGGTCTCGACATTGTCGCCAGCACCGTTTGGAGCACGTCATCGAACCGTTACGGACTGCTCGCAATGATGTGGGGGACGTTCGTGACGACCATTATCGCCACGCTCGTCTCCGCGCCGCTCGGAATCGCCGGTGCCATTTTCATCAGTGAACTCGCGTCCGATACAGTCCGCGAACTGACGAAACCGGCCATCGAACTGCTCGCGGGAATCCCATCCATCGTGTACGGATTCATCGGGTTCGTCGTCCTCAACCAGTATCTATCAAACGAACTCGCGTTGCCGACGCTCGGCAGTTTGTTCCTCGTCGGACTGATGATCGGACTGATGGCCCTTCCGACGGTCGTGTCCGTCGCGGAGGATTCGCTGACGGCCGTTCCGAATTCGATGAAAGAAGGAGCGATCGGTCTCGGCGCGACCGACTGGCAGACAACGAAGAGCGTCACCGTCCCGGCGGCGATATCGGGGATTTCGGCCGCCGTCATCCTCGGCGTCGGTCGAGCGGTCGGCGAGACGATGGCCGCGACCGTCATCTTGGGTAACGTTCCCGGACGTCTCCCCGACCCGCTGTACGACGTGTTCGGGAACACCATCACACTCACGTCCGCCATCGCGAGCCAGTCCGGCGTCGCGGTCGGCCGTCCGATGCAACTCAGCGCGCTGTTCGCGGCTGGGGTCGTCCTCTTCATCGTCGTTCTGTCCCTTAGCCTCATCTCACAAGCAATCGAACGTCGTATGACACGGAAACTGCGAGGTGGACAATGAGTGAAGCATACTCACGAGAGAGCGAAATCGTCACCGAGACGGGCATTCTCGGTCAAGTCACTACGGTACCGTTCGTCGTCGCACTCGCCCTGATAGTGTCGGCGGGTGCGCTCCTCTTCAAGTGGATGTCGGTCACCACGACGATCGGTGGCGTCGAAGTGGCCACCGTTCTCGGCGGTCTCCACGTCGTCGTCGCGGTGTCCATGTTCGCCATCGGTTTCCTCTCTTGGCGGGGCACCGTCGATACCACACCCAGTCCTACGGTCGGTACCGGCGCGGCAGTAATCGATGGCGCTATCGCGGCCGTCGCTGCCGGTCTTGTCGTCTCTCAGACGCTCGGAATGGGTTGGTTCGCGTGGTTACCCGCCACGCTCGTCGTCGGTGCCGTCGTCTTCGTCGGCGTTCTGATGTTCCGCGAAGACTTCGGAGTGACAGTACCTGTCGGCCTCTTCGAACTCGCCGTCGGCCTCGTCATACTGACGGGCGTCATCGGTCCGAGCTGGACGTGGGCGCCCAAGGGCTTCTCGGCGCAAATACCGGGGTTCATCGCCATCGCGATACTCGGATTGTTCGGCGGTCTCCTCTCCGTCTGGGCCGCCGCGGCCGCCTACCGCGGTTTCGGTGCTCGCGGCCGGGAGTTCGGCGCGTACGTACTCATCAGCCTCAACACGGTGATGCTGTTGTTCATCCTCGTGCGCATCATCCTTTTCATCATCGAGAAAGGTCTCGACCCGATGCTGAAGGGTGCGACGCTGTGGCCGCTGAAGATACCGTTCGTGATGAACGGCGAGGGATTGCAGTACGACATCAACGGTATCTTTCCCGCAATCGTCGGTACCATCTGGCTCGTCATCGGGGCCATCTTTTTCGCCGTTCCGCTCGGCGTCGGTGCGGCGGTGTACCTCACCGAGTACGCCGAGCAAGGGAAATTTACCTCCATCGTCGAAATCTCGACGAACGGTCTGTGGAGTACACCGAGCATCATCTTCGGCCTGTTCGGATACGCGTTCCTCCTCATCCGAATCGGGAACACTCCATCGATTCTGGCCGGGCAAATCGTTCTGGGGACGATGCTCCTGCCGCTGGTGCTTATCACCAGCCGCGAATCGCTACAAAACGTTCCCGACGAGTATCGAGACGCGAGCGCCGCACTCGGAGTGAACAAGTGGCAAACGATTCGGAGCGTCGTCCTTCCGGCGGCGGTTCCGGGTATCATCACCGGTGTCATCCTCGGCGTTGGTCGTATCGCCGGGGAAACGGCTCCTATCCTCTTCATCCTGGTCGCGGAGCCGTTCCCGTCGGAAGCGCCGAACGTCTTCTCGTCGTTTGCCTTCCAGTCGACGCCGCCGTTCATCGTAAACGAGGCGTTGTTGCATCCGGCGAGCGCGCTTCCGTATCAACTGTACGCGGTCATCACGACGGGCGTTTCTAAGCCCGAAGCGTTCGGGTGGGCGACGGCGCTCGTCCTACTCATCGTGGTGTTGTCGTTCTACGCGATCGGTATCACGACGCGAATCTACTTCAGGAGGAAACTTCAACAATGAGCGAGACAATCAAGAAGATGGATTCAGAGGAGAACAGTTCCGGATCGCAGACGACCAAGGGCGAAACCGAGGAGCGGATTCGCGCCGATTGGGTCGAGTACGACTTCGACGGACAGCCAGCGTTGTCGGTGGAAGACTTGGACGTCTACTACGGCGACGAACAGGCGATTCAGTCCGTTTCGATGGACATCCCCGAAAAGAGCGTGACCGCCCTCATCGGCCCGTCCGGGTGTGGTAAATCCACGTTCCTCCGGTGTCTCAACCGGATGAACGACCGCATCAAGGCCGCCCGAGTCGACGGCGAAATCGAGTTCCACGGACAGAACATCTACGACGACGACGTGAATCTCGTCGAACTCCGCAAACGAATCGGGATGGTGTTCCAGCAACCGAACCCGTTCCCGAAGTCCGTCCGGGACAACATCGCCTACGGGCCGCGAAAGCACGGCGAACTCGACACCGGCCTGCTCGCTAAACTCCTCGGACGCGACGACAGCGAGGAGGAAGAAGAACTCGTCGAGCGCTGTCTGAAACAGGCCGCGATTTGGGACGAGGTGAACGACCGCCTCGACGACAACGCGCTCGGTCTCTCCGGCGGTCAACAACAGCGCCTCTGTATCGCCCGCTGTCTGTCGGTCGAACCCGAAGTCATCCTGATGGACGAACCGGCGAGCGCGCTCGACCCCATCGCCACCTCGAAGATCGAGGACCTGATTCAGGACCTCGCCGAGGAGTACACCGTTGTCATCGTCACCCACAGCATGCAGCAGGCGGCCCGCATCTCCGACCAGACCGCCGTGTTCCTCACGGGCGGTGAACTCGTCGAGTACGACGACACGGACAAAATCTTCGAAAACCCGGAGAGTCAACGCGTCGAAGATTACATTACGGGGAAGTTCGGATAACAATCTATGCCACGAGAAGACTATCAGACGCAACTCGAAGACCTTCGAGAGAACGTCCTCTACATGAGTGAGGTCGTGATGGAACGCCTCCGGCTCGGTCTCAACGCCCTGGAGCAGAAGGACCGCGAACTCGCTCACGAAGTCATCGAGGGCGACGACGAGGTGAACGAACTCTACCTCTCGCTCGAAAAGGACTGTATCGACCTGTTCGCGCTTCAGCAACCGGTCGCAACCGACCTCCGAATGATCGCGGCGTCGTTCAAGATCATCACCGACCTCGAACGCATCGCCGACCTCGC
Source organism: Haladaptatus sp. W1 (assembly GCF_001723155.1). NCBI lineage: Archaea > Methanobacteriati > Methanobacteriota > Halobacteria > Halobacteriales > Haladaptataceae > Haladaptatus > Haladaptatus sp. W1. The sequence goes on along the minus strand of NZ_MEIH01000019.1, from coordinate 17,181 downwards.
CGTCAACCTCGGCGAGTACACGCTCGAAGCGGACCACGACGTGTTCCCCGAGGTCGACATTCAGGAACTGGGCACCCTCACGCTCGACATGCTCGAAGTGACGATGGACGCCTACGCCGAGGAGAACTCGGAGAACTGCTACGCCGTCGCCGACCGCGACGAGGACTTGGACGACCTCTGTGAGCGCGCCAGCGCTCTCGTCGTCCGCGACCTCATCGAGACCGAACTCGAAGAGAACACAGAAGCGGAAATCGAGCGACTGCTGCAGGACGTCTCCCGCCTCCTCCTCACCATCCGCGACCTCGAACGCATCGGCGACCACGCCGTCAACATCGCCGCCCGCACGTTCTACATGGTCGAGAACGACGACGAGCTCATCTACTAGAACGACCTTTTACGACGGTCGAGCGGTCAACGCGGGTCGGTTCAACCCGCGTTGACCCGTCTCCCTGTAAAAGCTCGATCAAAAGCACTCCTCCTTCACTCCGCTCAGTCGTCGGCCCGCTCACTCGGCTCACGGCTTCGCCGTTCGCCTCGTTCGCGGTGAGAATTCTAGCTACCGGCGGGTGTGTCCAGTCCGATTCTCTCCTTTTGACGCAGCATCCGTTCACTCGCCACAGGAGTTCGTTTCGTTCGACGGCATGTCCAATACTCCGCCTTGACGAATACGGATGGTCACGGAAAAACAGTCTCCCTGCCGATTCTTTGCCGGAAACCGATGTTCGTACCAGTCGGTCCGGTCATCGACTCGTGCCCCGACCGTGTATGTGTCCGCTGTAGACATCCACTCGTCCTGTATGACCGGTGCCGGATTTTCAGGGGTTCCGAATTCGGAGCCTTTGTCAAGAGAGCAGTTCACGGTTTGAACCTGCTTGCTACCGATCACACCGCCCGCAGAGAGTACACCAAATCGTCGCAGGGGAGAACGTCGGGACGGAAATCCCATGTCCTGTTTTCGGAACTGTTCGGTAAATGATTCATCGATACTACTTCCCAAAACCCGAACAGCGACCGATCTAACCACCGAGAATCAGCGAGCTGGTCAACTGCTGGGGCACCAGTTCGTCGGCCCGGAAAATCGGAGATTTTCCGGGCCGACGACTGAACGGAACGGAGTGGAGTGAAGGAGGAGTGCTTTTGATGAACCTTTTACAGGGAGGCTGTCAGCGGTCGCGCGCTACGGCACGCGACCGCTGACTTCCGACCGTCGTAAAAGGTTCTATTGGAAACCGATTCGGCCGCCGGTCTGGCGCTGTGGGCCGGACGAACCGCCCTTGAACTCCTGTTCCATGTCGGCGTAGTAGTCGAGGAGGTCCTCCGTGACGGTGGCGCGGACGCTCTCCATCGCGGCGCGGAAGTGTCGCATCTCGACTTCCTCCGCGTCGTCGTCCTCGCGAAGGGCCTCGATTGCGGCCTCGCGGGCGATGGATTCCAAGTCGCTGCCGACGTAGCCGTCGGTCATCTCCGCGAGTTCGCGGAGGCTCACGTCGGGCGCAAGCGGGCTGTCCTCGGTGTGGATCTTGAGGATCTGTTCGCGGCCCTCCTCGTCGGGTTGGCCGATCATGACGAGGCGGTCGAAGCGACCGGAGCGGATGAGCGCCGGGTCGATCATGTCCGGGCGGTTGGTCGCGCCGATGACCATCACGTCGCCCTTGTCCTCCAAGCCGTCGAGCTCGGTGAGGAGTTGGTTGACGACGCGCTCCGAGACGTTGCTCCCGACTTCCTGTCCCCGACCGGGGGCGAGGCTGTCGAGTTCGTCGAAGAAGATGACCGTCGGGCTGACCTGCCGCGCCTTGCGGAACGTCTGCCGGATGGCCTTCTCCGACTCGCCGACCCACTTCGACAGCAGTTGCGGGCCACGGACGCTGATGAAGTTGGCGTTTGTCTCGTTGGCGACGGCCTTCGCCATGAGCGTCTTCCCGGTTCCCGGCGGCCCGTAGAGCAGGACGCCGGACGGCGGTTCGATGCCCATGCGCTCGAACTTCTCGGGCGAGGAGAGCGGCCATTCGACGCTCTCTTTGACCTGACTCTTGGCGTCTTCGAGGCCGCCCACGTCGTCCCACGACACCTTCGGGAGTTCGACCAGCACCTCGCGCATCGCCGAGGGTTCGACCTCGTTCAGCGCGCCGCGGAAGTCCTCGCGCTTGACGATCATCCGGTCGATGAGCGACGGCGGGATGGACTCCTCGTCGAGGTCGATTTCCGGCAGGTAGCGCCGGAGCGCCTTCATCGCCGCCTCCTTCGTCAGGCTCTCGATGTCGGCACCGACGAACCCGTGCGTGTCGTTCGACAGGCCGGGGAGGTTCACGTCGTCCGAGAGCGGCATCCCGCGGGTGTGTATCTGCAGGATTTCCGTGCGGCCTTCCTCGTCCGGCACGCCGATTTCGATTTCGCGGTCGAAGCGGCCGGGTCGACGGAGCGCCGGGTCCACCGAATCGACGCGGTTCGTCGCGGCGATGACGATGACCTGTCCGCGGGCTTCGAGGCCGTCCATCATCGTCAACAACTGGGCGACGACGCGGCGTTCGACTTCGCCGGTCACGTCCTCGCGTTTCGGCGCGATGGAGTCGAGTTCGTCGATGAAGATGATGGAGGGAGATTCCTCGGCGGCGTCCTCGAAGATTTCACGGAGCTGTTGTTCGGACTCGCCGTAGTATTTCGAGATGATCTCCGGACCAGCGATGGAGAAGAAACTCGCGCTGGTTTCGTTGGCGACCGCTTTCGCCAACAGCGTCTTCCCGGTCCCCGGCGGGCCGTGCAAGAGGACACCCTGTGGCGGCTCGATGCCGAGCTTCTGGAATATCTGCGGGTGCTTCATCGGGAGTTCGACCATCTCCCGCACGCGTTGGATTTCGTTCTGGAGGCCGCCGATGTCCTCGTAGGTGATGCCGCCGCCGGTCTTCTCGAAGCCGGAAATCGGCTCTTCGCGCAACTCGACTTCCGTGTCCTCGGTGATGAGACAGACGCCCTGTGGGTCGGTTTCGACCGCGATTAGCGGGATTGCCTGTCCCGGTGACCGCATGAACGGGTGGTTCGTGCTCGACATGACGGGCACGATGTCGCGCTCGACGACCGGCCGCTTCAGGATCTGTCGCTTGACCATTCCGGCGGCGTCGCTGCCGAACTGGACGCTCGCTTCCTCCGGCGGTGCGAGGACCAGTTTGTCGGCCTTGTCGGCCTCCGCTTTGCGGATTTCGACGCGTTCGCCGATACCGACGTCGGCGTTTTGGCGGGTGAACCCGTCGATACGTACCGTATCGGTGTTCCAGTCCTGCCGGTCGGCACGCCAGACTTTCGCGGCGGTCGTATCGCCTCCTTCTATCTCGATTATATCTCCGGGGCTCAGCTTCAGATGCAAGAGCGTGTCCGGGTCGAGACGGGCGATGCCGCGTCCCGAATCGTTCGGATACGCCTTCGCCACCTCCAGTTGCACTTCGTTCATGATTGTTCAGTCACGGGGGATAGTTGTGGATGATAGTTCGCGGGGCATAAGTCCTGTGCTACCGGGAGGTTTAGCCACGTCGCCGATAGCGATGGATGGTGCCCGCGTGCGATGACCGTCAATACGTGGGGGCAGTACAAAGGGATAGTGGTGGCGACACGACCGCAGGGGTTTTCGCGTCTCGGAACAGGAACGACGTATGAGAACGCTTGCGTTCGACGGCCGAATGGGGGCCAGCGGCGATATGATTCTCGGAGCGCTGCTCGACGCGGGAGCGAATCGGGACGCGCTGGAACCGGTCGAAGACGCCCTCGACGTGGAGTACGAGGTCGAAACCGTCGTCAAAAACGGGATTTCCGCGACGAGCGTCGCCGTTCTTCTGACCGACGATGGGGAAGAAGGCGGGGACGAATCGGAAGACGGGGACGACAACGCACGCGACGACGGTCACGACCAGCACCATGGAAACGGGGAGATACACGACCACGGCGACCACCATCACGGGGACGACGGCGACCACGATGAGCACACGCACCAGCACGACCACACTCATCACCACGAACACCAGCGCGACCACGACCATCACCATAACCACCAGCATGCCGAGGGTTCCGGTCCGGCCCGGACCTACCGCGAGGTCATCGACGTGCTCGAATCCATGGGTCTCGACTGCCCTATCGAACGCGACGCGAAAGCCGTCTTTCGAATTCTCGGCGAGGCGGAGGCGAGCGTCCACGACACCGACCTCGATTCGACCCACTTCCACGAGGTCGGGACCGACGACGCGATCGCGGATATCGTCGGCGCGTCCCTGCTGCTCGCCGACCTCGACGCCGACCGAATCGTGACGACGCCCCTGGCGACCGGCGGCGGCGAAGTCGGCATGAGCCACGGAACGTTCCCGATACCCGCACCGGCGGTCGTGGAAATCGCGGCGGGTGCGGACTGGTCGCTGTCCGGCGGCCCCGTCGAAGCGGAACTGCTTACGCCGACCGGTGCCGCGATTCTCTCCCACTTCGCCGATGGCGTCGAAACGCTTCCGACGCTGAACGTCGACGGCTCGGGATACGGCGCTGGCGGCCACGATTTCCCCGACCATCCGAACGTGTTGCGCGTCCTCGCCGGTGAGTCGAGCGGTGGTCTCGTGCGCGACGACATCACCGTCCTCGAAACCAATCTGGACGACGCGCCGCCGGAGGTGCTTGGCGGGCTTCAAGAAATTCTCGCGGACGCAGGCGCACGCGATGTCTCGATTCTCCCCGCGACGATGAAGAAGGCCCGCCCGGGGCACGTCGTGAAGGTCGTCGTCAAACCCGAGGACGCGGAACGGGTCGCCCGGAAACTCGCCGAGGAGACCGGGACGCTGGGCGTCCGCGAGACGGGTGTCCGCCACCGCTGGATTGCCCACCGGGAGTTCGAGACGGCGACGCTGGAAATAGACGGAGAGGAGTTAGACGGAGGGGAATTCGACGTGTCGGTCAAAGTCGCCCGCGACGAGTCCGGGACGGTCTACGACGTGAGCGCGGAGTTCGACGACGCGCTGGCCGTGGCGACGGAAACCGGGCTCGCGGTTGGTGAGGTTATGCGGCGGGCAGAAGGGACGATTCACGAAAACCTATAACCGACGATAGGTCCTCGTTCGACATATGGCTCGTGTGCGCGTCCAGTGTCCGTACGAGGGATGTGACGGCATGGACGAGTTCGAAACCGACCCGAAAGCGAGGTCATCGCCCGCGAGAAGGGACACGTCGAGGTCGATAGATTCCAGAAAATCGGCAAGCAACTGCTCTCGGGCACCATCGTGAAGGAAGAACACCTCCAGTGTCCGAAGGACGAGTCGCACCAGTACACGGTTCTGGTCGAGCTATGACCGCCAGGGTCATTCCTCGCGGTGTTCCGCCAGCGCCTCCTCGATGGTCAACTCCCCGGCGGCGACCCGCCGGGCGAGTTCCTCGTCGATTTCGCGGTTGTCGGCAGACCGTTCGCGCGACCGGCGTTTGATGACGCCGAGTTCGCCCGCCGTCGGTTCGATTTCGCGCTCCTCCACGATTTTGCCCTCCAACCGTGCGATGTTGACCGCCGCGAGCACGTCGCCCATGCCGCGGGCGCCGGTGCCGAGGTACGGCGTCGTCCCGGTTTCGTCCACGAGTTCGACCCGCACGTCTTCGAGTTCGCGGATGAGTTGCGACCCCTGAAGTCGCGCGCCGTCGCCGATTCGAACCACGGGGTCGATGGCGTCCTTTGCCTCCTCCCGAACCACGTCCGCGGCGTCCGCGATGGGGACGTGGAACGACGCGACCACCATGTCGCCCGAGAGCACGGCGATGCCGGGTCGCGTTCCGGGGTCGATGCCGATGACGGTTCGGCCGTTCTCGCCGCGGAGCAAACCCAGCGCTTCTTCGACCGCTTTTCGGGGTCGCTTCGTGTCCGCCACGACCACCGGCAGGTCGGTGGCGATGTCGTCATCCGCGCCGCGAATGACGATTCGAGCGCCGTCGGGGAGTTCGCCGTCCGGTTCGACCGTCGTGAACCGGACGCCCCTGTCGCGGAGCTCACCCACCACGTCGTGGTACACTTCGAAGTCCTCGGTCGCAACGACGATTGTCACTACGCTCCCTTCGCTCGGGTGGAATAAAGTCGCCTCGGTCTCTGCGAAAACCGGAACCTTTTGCGTGAGAAGCGCCAACCCCGGCATGTGACCGACGCCGAGAAACTGACGACAGGGTGCCCGCCGGTGGACGACTTGCTCGGGGGTGGCTTGGAGCGCGGAACCGTGACACAGGTGTACGGCCCGCCCGCCGCCGGGAAGACGAACGTCGCGCTGGGTGCCGCGGTCGAAACCGCACGGGACGGCGGTACCGTGGTGTACATCGACACCGAAGGGCTGTCCATCGACCGCTTCGAACAGATCGCCGCCGCGCGCGCAGACGACGTGGACGAAGTTGCCTCCCGAATCGTCATCAAGGAGGCCCTCGATTTCGGGGAACAGCAGGAGGCAGTCAAGGACGTCTCCGAGTTCGCGGAACGGGCGGACCTCGTGGTCCTCGACAGCGCAACCGGATTTTACCGCCTCGAACGCGGCGACGACCGGGAGGGCGGCGAGGCGCTTCGCGGGGTCGCCCGCCAAGTGACGCACCTGCTCTCGCTCGCGCGCAAACACGACATCGCGGTTCTGCTGACGAATCAGGTGTATACCGACCCCGACTCGGACGGTACCCGGCCGCTCGGAGGACACACGCTCGAGCACTGGACGGGCGTCGTCCTTCGAGTGGACCGCTTCCGGGGCGGCAACCGCCGTGCGACCCTCGAAAAACATCGCTCGAAACCCGCCGGCGATCGCACCCAGTTCCGAATCACGGATACAGGACTCGAAGGCGCACAGGAAAGCGTTTGAGACGACGGAATCGACCGAGAGCCGGGACTTGCCGGTGAAACAGAAAAAATCGCGGTGAACGACAGCGGGTCGGCGGACCGAACGATGCGAGTCGTGCGGCTACAGTTCGTTGAGCTTTCGGAGCAGTTGGCCTTCGTACTCGCGGTCGCTCTGGACGCCCTTCAGTTCGAGGACGTTGCGCTCCAACACGTCGCGGGCGACGTTGAACGCCTGTTCGGAACCGTAGCCTTCGCCGGTTCCGGCGACCTGTCCGCGGTTGGTGCGGAGGCGGATTTTACACTGGATGAGCGGCGTTCCGCGGAGTTTCTCCTTGTGCTCGTGGAATCGAACGTGCGCGTGGCGGACCTGCATGTCTTGATACTTGTCCGTGATATCCTCGACGCCCTCACGGATATCCTGTCGGGAGATGGTGTCGAGGAGGTCGATGTTCGTTATCTGAACGTCCATGTGGTCCTCCTCGGTGTAGGTGAGGGCGCGAAGCACGTCGGTCTTCGTGAGGACGCCGCCGACCACGCGGTCGTCGTCCTCGGCCGTGACAGCCAGTCCGGCGTAGTCTTTCTCGAACATGCGTTCCACTGCATCCTCCACGGTGTCGGTGAGCGAGATGGTTTCGACGGGGCTGTTCATCACGTCGTACACCGGCAGGTCGAGCATCCGGTCGCTGTCGCCCATCCGCTCGCCCGTCGTCGGTTTGTCCATGTTCCGGGTGACGAAATCCACGATGTCGTGAGTCGTGACCATCCCGGTGAGGTAGCCGTTTTCGTTCACGACCGGAAGCCGGGAGATGCTGTGCTCGCGCATGAGATTGATGACGCGTCCGAGCGTCGCGTCCTCCGGAATCGTGACTGGGTTCTCGGTGTAAATCTGCTGAACGGTGAGGGCGTCCAGATTTTCGAGGACGCCTTCGAGGATGATGTCCTCGTCGATGATGCCCCACAGTTGCCCGTCCTCGAAGACGGGTGCGACCTTGGTCCCGCCTTCGACGAGCGCGCGGGCGACGTCGCGCACGTCGTCGGTACGGTTCACCTTCGGCGCGGGTTTCGTCAGCGTCGCCACCTTCGTCTGGTCCTCGATATGTGATTGGAGGAGTTGTTTCTGGGTGATGACACCGTTGTACGTGCCCGCTTCGGTGACCACGATTCCTTTCGGGTTCTCCTCTTCGAACATCGAGCGGGCTTTGCCCAGTCGCTCTTCCGCTTCGATTTCGAAGTAATCGGTGGTCGCAATGTTAGAGATATCCATCGGCAATTAGAATGACGAGGCCACCCGTCTTGAACTTTGTCGCGGAATAGGCATTTTGACGGGATTTTTTTGTACTACGCGTCGTAGACCGACCGTGCTCCCTGACATCGGCGCGGTGCTCGGTCCCTACACGTATATTGTCAGCGAACTGGTGTTCGGCTCGTTCGCGCTGTGGTTGCTCGTTCGAGCGGACGCCCTTACGCGCGCCGGGAAAACCATCCTCGTTCTGTATCCGTTGGCCTACGTCTGGGATTGGTACACCCTTACTATCGGCGTGTTCGCCATTCCGCTTCGAACGGGCATCGAACTGGTCGGTATCCCGCTCGAAGAACACATTTTCATGGTCGTCGTCCCCGCACTCGTACTGGGGATTCACGAGAACCTGCACCGCCGCTGAGAGGTCGGCGAAAAACCGCCAGTAACTGGCGATTACCGCATGACTGCGGCGAGATGAAATTCATTTCTCGTCGTTTGTAACCGGTCGTTTACGGCTGGTAAATGGTGAATAACAAAGAACAAACCCGGCAATGTTCGAATCCATGCTGGGTTACGAGCAAGGGGTGGCATAGTAATGAGCACAATCGGTGATTCCTCCGGCACCGGGGACAGCGACACCGGTAACGAAACAAGCGAGGCGGACTCGACGGTTGCGAAACAGGTCTCGGATATCCTCGATTCGAATCGCTCGAACGACGAACGCGCGACGCCGCTCTCCCGCGATATGGTCTTCGACGTATTGAAAAATCAGCGACGACGGTACGCCCTGCACTACCTGAAGCAGGCGGACGAAACCGTCCAGTTGAGCGACCTTGCGGAGCAGGTCGCCGCGTGGGAGAACGAAACCACCGTCGGCGCGATTTCGGCGGCCGAGCGAAAACGAGTCTACACCGCGCTTTACCAATCCCACCTCCCGAAACTCGACGACGCAGGAATCGTAGATTATAACCAAAACAGGGGTATCGTAGAACTCTCCACGGCGGCCGAGCAACTCGACCCGTATCTCGAAACGAACACGCGGGACGACATCTCGTGGTGCAAGCGATACCTCGGCATCGCGGCTATCGGATTCGCACTCCTTACCGCGGCGTGGCTCGAAATCCCGCCCCTCGCGGGAATCGGCGACATCGGACTCGCGCTCCTCGTCGTCGTCGCGTTCACCATCGTCGCCGTAGCGCACACCTACGACGCACGACGCGCGCCGACGACCGGCGAGCAAGCACCGGAAATCGTGGACGACTAAGGGGGTCCGTTTCTCCTTTCTTCTCCGCTCTTCGACGGGCGACGGAAGACCGACTGCGACCGACTATCGAAATCGGAAATCGCGTAACGAGTCCCGACGATTTCTCGAAACTCTCGTTACCACGTGGTAGACTCCCCGTGAGTGCCGTCGATATCGTCGAATAGATTATGTTTCAACACTCTCATCATTTTCACAAAGTAGATACCGACAGGCGTGAAAAATCCGAGTATGTCGCACCTGATAAAAGACGGCGGGTTCTCAAGTCGTCCGAACCTCTTCGACCCCATCACCTTCGGAGCCATCGGCGGCGGCCTGATGCGCGAGGTTCACAAGCGCGGCGTCCGAGAGGACGGCCCCGTCGCAAGCTGACATGGTGTCCCACGAAAACAAGGTCATCCTGTTCGCCATCCTAGTCGCCCTGCCGGTGACGCTGGGGGTGCTCCGGGTGGTCAACGACTACTGGCTCGACGTCCCCGCGTGGGCCGGTGGAGCCGCCGTGATTCTCGTGGCCGTCATCGTCCCTCAGTTGTATCTCGGCTACTCCGAAGGCTAGCCGAAATCGGGATTCCCGCCGCTCGTTCGCGCACCTATCGATTTTCGATTCATTCGGGACAAATAGAATTAACTCTCCGGAACGTGATACGTCGGACGAAGCAACAGGGTTTCGCCAAACGGCCGGAGGTGGAAGCTCCGACCCTGCTTGCTTCGAGCGCTATCGAAGCATGTTCACAAACGATTCTGCGAAAAAAGAGTACCGCTCAGCGACCGCTCCCGAGAGCCTGCCCACGCTGTGACGAACGGGTCTCGATTAACGGTCAAAGACCCCGAGTACATGCGGGCGTGGCCGTGCGGTCATCGAATTCCGGTGTAGGACGTTCCGCGAGTCGAGTTTATTTTGCCGAAATACCCTCGTCACCCGACTTCCTCGTCGTCGGGTGGAGAGCGGAGCAGTCAACGCTCTATTTCTGTTCTCCGCTCACGGACGGCCGTCGAGTTTCGACAAGCTTAACAGCGTTATTGTGTAATGTCCACAATACAGCCCAATGCTGAAATGGTCCATTGGGCATCCAACAACCATGCAACGCAGAACGTACCTCTCGAAGCTCGGTGCTGTTGCACTCGCTGGCGGAGCCGCCGCCGTCGCCACCACTCCCGCGTCCGCGCAGGACAGTTACGATATCGAACTCGCGCCGGACACGACGATTTCGTACGCGAAGACGTATCTCGGCGAATCGCTCATCTACGCGGATCTGCCGGATGGCAGCACGTACTACCTGTTCCAGAACTACAGCCAGTGCTGTCAGGTCGATGACGTCGTGATGGTCCTCTCCGAGACCGGCGAAGTGTCGTACCTCGAAAGCCTCGACGGCGTGCTCTACACCGAAGACCAGATCGGGCAGATGGCGGACCGTATCGGCGAGATGGCGGACCGCATCGTCTACACCGAGGAACTCATCGTCGAGACGGAGTACCTCATCGTCGATGTCACGAAATACACGCAGGACAGCGTTCTCCAATTCGTGGATATGCTGAACCCTCTCAACCTGTTCTAACCGGTCGAAAAACCCCTGTTCGACCACTTTTTACCCCGGAGCTATCGATTGTTCGGAGTCACAACGCTCGGTCACCGGAGTTGGTGTGGTGTCGTGTCTCGCCACGCTCCTGATGTGGTAATGTATTAAATGTGCAATACTGGCGGCGAAAACACACGGATTTAACGCCGACGCACCACGGTCCGATTCGGATTCGTTGCTTCGACAGCAACCGGTGAAAGAGTAGGTCCGTAGGTGATTGAATAGGGTTTGGGCAGATTTGAACCACGGTCGTCTTCGCTCCACTCCCTGATTCAAATCTGCCAAACGAACGAACCCGCGCCTCACGAAGTTGTTCGGCGCAGAATTAGTGGGTTTGGGCAGATTTGAACTGCCGGCCTCCTCCATGTCAAGGAGGTGTCATAACCAACTAGACCACAAACCCAGTCGGCTTCGTTTGAACGCATTCATCAGTTACCCGCAAGGGTAATTGAATGTTTCGAAACGCGCCTCCGTCCCTCGGTTTTATTCATGACCCTCCCGACGACAGCTTTAAGTTGATGTACGTATGTGTTCATTACAACCCAAACACGTTCATTGGTGTTCCACTATGCAGGATTACATCGAACTCGTCACCGACGGGCAGGACCTCACGATATCGCAAGCACGGGAGGCGGCGACGGCCGTCTTCGACGGGGCTACGGAGGCCCAAATCGGCGCGCTCCTCACCGGATTGCGGGCCAAGGGGGAGACGGAGGGCGAAATCGCCGGCTTCGCGCAGGGAATGCGCGGGGCGGCGCGGACGATTTCGCCCGGCCGAACGCCGCTGGTGGACACCTGCGGCACCGGCGGCGACGACTACGACACCATCAACGTCTCGACCACCTCGGCCATCGTCGCCAGCGGCGCGGGCGTTCCGGTGGCGAAACACGGCAACTACTCCGTCTCCTCCTCGTCCGGGAGCGCTGACGTGCTCGACGAGGTGGGCGTCGTCGTGGATTCCGAACCGCCCGCGGTCGAGCGCGCCATCGAGGAGCAGGGCATCGGCTTCATGCTCGCGCCCGTGTTCCACCCCGCGATGAAGGCCGTCATCGGCCCGCGCAAGGAACTCGGCATGCGCACCGTGTTCAACGTCCTCGGACCGCTGACGAACCCCGCTGGGGCTGACGCGCAAGTCGTCGGCGTCTACGACCCCGACCTCGTTCCCGTTCTGGCCCGCGCCCTCTCCCACATGGACGTCTCCCACGCGCTCGTCGTCCACGGCTCTGGCATGGACGAAATCGCGGTCCACGGCGAGACGACGGTCGCCGAAGTCGAGGGCGGAACCATCGAGGAGTACGCGCTCTCCCCGACCGACCTCGGCGTCGAGGAACACGACGTGTCCGCCGTCTCGGGCGGCACACCTGCCGAGAACGCGCGGGACCTCGAAGGAATCGTGGAGGGAACCGTCGGCGGGGCCAAGCGGGACATCGTGCTGGCGAACGCCGGGGCCGCGATTTACGTCTCCGGGCAGGCGGATTCGCTCGCGGATGGCGTCGAACAGGCCCGAAACGCCATCGACTCGGGAAGTGCGGCCGAGCAACTGTCGGCCATGACGGGGGCGCTCTCGGCATGACGCGCGTGAAAATCTGCGGCCTGACCGACGAGGACGACCTCGCGGCCGCCGTCGACGCCGGGGCCGACGCCATCGGCCTGCTGGTGGACGTGCCGGACGATTCGCCGCGCGAGATACCCCCCACTCGGGCCGCCGAACTCGCCCGCGAAGTCCCGCCGTTCGTCTCGACGGTGCTCGTAACGATGCCCGAGACGACGGAGCGAACCGTCGAAATCGCCGAACTCGTCGAACCCGACATCGTACAGGTCCACGGGACGAGCGTGGGCGACCTCGCGTACCTCACGGCGAACGTGGACGCGAACGTGGTCTGTTCCATCGACCCGTCGACCGACCGCCCGGAGCGGTACGACAGCGTGGCCGACGCGCTGTTGCTCGACGCCGCGGAAACCGGCGGCACCGGCGAGACCCACGACTGGGGCCGTGCACGGGAGTTGACCGAATCGCTCTCCTCGCCGGTTCTGCTGGCCGGAGGACTGACCCCGGAGAACGTCGCGGACGCGGTTCGGGCGGTCGAACCCTTCGCCGTCGACGTGGCCAGCGGCGTCGAATCGACCGGCGGACGAAAGGACCCCGACGCCGTCGAGTCCTTCATCACGAACGCGAAACAGCGCCAACGGGCGGTTCTCCAACGATGAACCGGGACGAGTTCGAAACGCTGGCGACCAGTGGCAACGATGATAACGACGCCACCGATAGCAACTACGGCGACGATAGGAACGACGGAGACGGGAATCACGACGGTGCGGTCGTCTACGTCTCTACCGACCTCGACGTGTCCATCGACCCGCTGGCGGCGTATTCGGTTCTCGGCGGGGAAAAGTACGATTTCCTCCTCGAAAGCGCGGACAAAATCGCCTCCAGCGACCCTTCCGGAGCGTTCGACGCCGAACGGAACGACGGGTCGAGGTCCGCCCAGACGAGCCGAGCGCGCTACTCCTTCGTCGGCTACGACCCCGCCGCGGTAATTTCCGTCGCCCCGGGCGAAACCCGCGTGGAAGTGTTGAACGACGAGTGGGAGTCGAACCGGTTGGGCGAGGGGTCGAATCGGGCGGGCGGTGACTCCCACGCCGACCGTGACGTCCTCGACGCGCTCCGCGAGACGCTCCCTGACGCACCGCGTCGCGGGTTCCCGGACGGCGAAGGGTTCTGTGGCGGGCTGGTCGGATTCCTCGCTTACAACGCCGTCTACGACCTCTGGTTGGACGAACAGGGTATCGACCGTCCCGAAACCGACCTGCCCGACGCGCAGTTCGTCCTGAGCACGAAGACGCTCGTCTTCGACCACGTGGAAGGGACGCTCTCGCTCGTGTTCACGCCGCTCGTGTCGTCGGACGACGACATCGACGACCGCTACGACGAGCTGGTCGCGGAGCGCGACCGCGTCGCCGACCTCCTCAAAGCGGCGAACCAGCCGTCGTTCGGCGAGTACGACCCGACGGACGGGAGGGCCGGGCCGCAAGCGGAGTACGAGGAGGCCGTGAAGCGGGCGAACGAACACGTCGCGGCGGGCGACATCTACCAGGGCGTCATCTCGCGCAAGCGGACCGTCGAGGCCGACATCGACTCGCGGGCGCTGTACGCGGCGCTTCGGGACGTGAACCCATCGCCGTACATGTACCTCCTCGGCCACGACGACCTGAGCATCGTCGGCGCGAGTCCAGAGACGCTGGTGTCGGTACAGGACGGCGAAATCGTCTCGAACCCAATCGCCGGAACCTGTCCCCGCGGCGGGAGTCCGATGGAGGACCGTCGCCTCGCGGGCGAACTCCTCGCCGACGAAAAGGAGCGCTCGGAACACGCCATGCTCGTCGATTTGGCGCGAAACGACGTGCGCCGGGTCGCCGAGTCGGGAAGCGTCCGCGTCGAGGAGTTCATGAACGTCATCAAATACAGCCACGTCCAGCACATCGAGAGCACCGTGACGGGGACGCTGGCCGAGAACCGCGACGCCTTCGACGCGGTGCGCGCCTCGTTCCCCGCGGGGACGCTGACGGGGGCACCCAAAATCAGGGCGATGGAGATAATCGACGACCTCGAACGGACCCCCCGCGGCGTCTACGGCGGCGGCGTCGGCTACGTCTCGTGGACGGGCGACGCCGACTTCGCCATCGCCATCAGGACGGCGACCGTCTCGCACGGTCCGACGGACGAAATCACGGTGCAGGCCGGGGCGGGAATCGTCGCCGACAGCGACCCGACCGCCGAGTTCGAGGAGACCGAACAGAAGATGGGCGGCGTGCTCGCCGCGCTGGAGGCCCTCGAACAACCGCCGGAGACGGAATTCGCGGAGGTGCCGAAATGACTCGCGTGCTGTTCGTGGACAACTACGATTCGTTCACGTACAACCTCGTGGAGTACACCGAGGACGCGCTCCGGGCCAGCGGCGCGGCGTTCGAGACGAAAGTCGTCAAGAACACGGCCTCGCTGGACGACATCCGCGACTTCGACCCCGACGCCATCGTCATCAGTCCGGGACCGGGCCATCCGGCGAACGAGCGCGACGTGGGCGTCACCGCGTCCGTGCTCCGCGAACTCTCGCCCGACATCCCGACGCTCGGCGTCTGTCTCGGACTGGAGGCGGCGATCCACGAGTACGGCGGCGAAATCGGGAGGGCACCCGAACCGGTTCACGGGAAGGCGTTCCCCGTCGAACACGACGAGAAGGGGGTTTTCGAGGGAATCGAGCAGGGCTTTCGGGCCGGACGGTACCACTCGCTCGTGACGACGAGCGTCCCCGACCCGTTCGAGGTGAGCGCGACGACGACCCACGACGGGACGGAACTCGTGATGGGGATTCGCCACCGCGAGTACCCCATCGAGTGCGTGCAGTTCCACCCCGAGAGCGTTCTCACGGCGTGCGGCCGGGAGCTAATTGGGAACTTCTTCGCGTCTTATATCGTCAGCACGCCCGCCGCGTAGAGTGCGGCGGCGACGAGGACGCCGACGATGACGACGCGAAAGAGGATGCTGATGGCGAATCGGATGGCGGCGATGAGGAGGATGACCGCGATAACGGCCACCACGATTCCGACGGGTTCGATGGCGAGGGGGAGCATGCGAGAAATGACTCCCTACTGAATCGTAAACGTATCGGTGGTGTCGATTCCCGAGCGACCGAAAATCGGCCGACGCGACCCGAGTAACGGGACATTACCGCGGGAAAGTTCGGCATTCCGGTCACTTTCGCTCCGGTCTGAACACTCTTATATTCCTCCGCGCCTTACTAATGGATAGGCCGAAGAAAATTCGCAGAGGCATCACTATTCAACTACACTTGAAATAAAGAAAGTAAACTTAATTGGGGTTGGGGCAAATGGATTCTTCGTCACGAATGAAACGGGTCTACGTGCGAAACCAAGTGAGAATCGACGTGCAGAGTAGCGAACGAACGGTGGTGGCGCGCACATGAGCGGCGCGCACGAGGCGGACGCCGACGACGTAACCCTCCCGGTCAAGCGAACCGAGGGCGACACCCTCGAAGACCGGATGACGGGCAACGCCTATCAGAACATCCTTCCGGCCCGGTATCTCCGGAAGAACGCGGAGGGCGAACTGGTCGAATCACAGGACGACTTGTTCCCGCGCGTGGCGAAGAACATCGCGCTCGCCGAGGCCGTCTACGAGGCCGAAAAGCAGGGCGTCGAACTCACCGTCACACCCGAACAGTTGAAACCCGATCACCCCCGGCGCGACGAACTCGCGGCCGAAGTGTTCGGTAAAGGGACGACGGCGGCAGACGACGCCGAAACGGCGCTTTCGGTCTACAACGTCAACAAGTTCGCCTACGAGACGGTCGTCCCCGAACTCCCCGACGACATCCGCGACCACGTGGAGTCCGTCCGGGACGAGTTCGGCGACCTGATGGAAGGGCTCTCGTTCATCCCCAACTCGCCGACGCTGATGAACGCGGGCGACGAACTCCAGCAGCTTTCGGCGTGTTTCGTCGACTCGCCCGGCGACGACATCACGGACATCCACCAGACGGCCAAGGAGGCCGCCGAGGTGTTCCAGTCCGGCGGCGGTATGGGCTACGCCTTCTGGCGACTCCGGCCGTACGGCGACGCTGTGGGTTCGACGGGCGGCATCGCCTCCGGTCCGATCACCTTCATGCGCACGTACGACCAGATGTGCGAGACCATCGCGCAGGGCGGTGCCCGGCGCGGCGCACAGATGGGCGTCATGCGCGTCTCGCATCCGGACGTCATCCAGTTCATCCACTCGAAGAACAAGGACGTGAGCCTCGCCAACACGCTCCGCCTGAACGACCCCGACGACTACACGCACACGTCGTTCAAGGAGGCGCTCGAAGAGGCCCGCGAACTCATCGACGACGACGGACGCGTCCCGAAACACCTCCGCAACGCCGCCGAGGGACACCTCTCGAACTTCAACATCTCGGTCGGCGTGACCGACGACTTCATGGAGGCGCTGTACAACGACGAGGAGTTCGTCTTCACCAACCCGCGGACGGAGGAACCGCACGTCGCCACCGAACACACGAAGGAAATGTACGACATGTTCGGCCTCGGCGACTACGTTACGCCCGGTGAAGTGCTCTCCATCCCGGCGAAGGTCCTCTGGGACCGCATCGTTGAGGGCGCGTGGGAGAACGGCGAACCCGGAATCATCTACCTCGAACGGGTGAACAAGCAACACTCCTTCGACGTCGAGAAACACCCGGACCACCGGATTCTGGCGACGAACCCGTGCGGCGAA
>NZ_MEIH01000018.1:0-1990 GCF_001723155.1 Haladaptatus sp. W1 | reverse complement strand
GTCAGTTCCTATCTCGAACGGTTGTTATGAATACTCGGTTGTCATGGTCGTCCGTTATATTTATAACCGTTTCCCTGAATTATACCCGAGACTCCGCGGGTCAATTCGAGAGCTTTTACGCCCATTCGGACGTACGTCCACCCATGCCAAAGCCAAAGGACGAGTTCGAGCAGTTGTACCCCTGTGATTTTTACGAACCGGACGAACTGCTCGACGAGGACACGATGTACTCGGTTTACGAAATCGCTCGACTCCTTCAGGGTCTCGACCCGGACGCCGAAATCGACGTCGAGACGGAAGATATCCTGTTGGACTGGGCGATTCCGTGGGTGATGCGGAACTCCGAGAAACTCGTGGTCGCCGAACCGCCGACCGACGAGGAACCGGGCTACTACGGCCTGAAGACATGACGGTTCTCGTCGCCGGAAGCGACCGCGTGGACGCTGGAAAGACGACGTTCACGGTCGGCCTCCTCAACTACATCGGGTCGGTCGGGTTCAAGCCGCGCGCGGGCAACGACTTCTGGTTCGACCACGACGACGCCACGGCCGCGCTTACGGACGGGAGGCTCTACGGCAAGGACGCGAAGCGACTCGCGTCCGCGAGTCGAGGCGACGCCGACCCCGAAGACTTGAACCCGGTCCACCGACTCTGGCGGCCCGCGCCCGGCACGGGCAAAGGACTGCTCGGGCAGTCCCGCCGCGAGTTCCTCGTTGACCGCGTTGGAAACGGGTTCGTCGTCAACGGCAGCGTCTCGCTGCCCGACGCCGTGCGCGAGGCCCTCCCGCTCTCGTCCGCCGTGGTCGTCGAATCCCTCGGGGAACTGAACGACCAGACCGAGCGCCGCTACCTCCCGCACTTCCGGGCGCTGGCCGAGCGCATCCGGTCGGAAGACCGGGCGGTCGTGGAGTCCTACAGCGACATCGCCCGCCCGATTCAGGGCGTCGAGTTCGACACCGTGGCCGTCGTCGAACCCCGCCGCGTCCGAGTGTACGACGGCGCGCGCTACGCGAAGGCGTGCGAAGTCGCCGACAACAGCGTCCACGACGGGACGATGGAAAAACGCGTATCGGACGTGGTGAACCTGCTCGACCCCGCCGAAACGACGACGCTCGAACCGCTTTCGAAGGCGGAGCGAAACGACCCCGAGAAAATCGCGTCCGTGTACGGAGACGCGTATGAGTCGCTTCTCTAATCGTCGTTCGTTATCGCATCCGCGCGGCCTGTGACGCCAGTTCGATGTCGTGGTACGGGTTAGTCGTCACGCTCGGGCCGTGGCCGACGTGCATCTCGCGCAGGTCCTCGTCCACCGCGTCGAGCACGCGGTCGATGCTCTGGATGAGCGCCGCGCGGTCACCCTCTTCGAGGTCGGTTCGGCCGAAACTGCCGTTCTGGAACACGAGGTCGCCCGCGAAGAGGATGTCCGCCGATTCGGAGTAGAAACAGAGGTGGTCGTCCTTGTGCCCCGGCGTGTGGAGCGCGCGGTAGTCGTCGTCGCCGATGGTCACGACCGCCTCGTCCTCGATTCCGACGTCCACGCCGGGTTGGTCGGGGTCGAAGCCGAACGCCTCGACGTCGAAGGCCTCCTTGACCGCATCGAGGGTGCCGACGTGGTCGGGGTGCGTGTGCGTGACGATGACGGCATCGAGGTCGCCGACGGCCTCCTCGACCTGCGACACGGCGTCGAAGTTCGACCCGGTGTCCACGAGGACGGTCCGGTCGCCGTCCACGAGGAACGCGTTGCTGGTGAACGCCTGCACGTTCGCCGCGATCCGTCCCTGACCGGTCTCCCGTTGGTTGCCCATCTTCGACCGCTATTGTTCCGTTAACGAGGACATATTGCATGCCATCAGCCAACTGCAATGGATTTTCGTACGTTCCATTCTCTTGTACCGTCTTGAGGTCAAAGGCCACGAGGTCGGCGTGATAGTCTTCAGCCACGCGTCCCGGTCTGAAAGGCCAAGTACTGCCGCCGCATGCCCACTGGCTT
>NZ_MEIH01000017.1:0-2300 GCF_001723155.1 Haladaptatus sp. W1 | reverse complement strand
CCAGATTCGCTTATATAACGCGGTTCTGCAGGTAGTCGAGGTGCTTGGCGTTGTAGACGATTCTAACCTCGTCCGTCGCCGCGCTACCGATGCAGGTGAGGCGGACGTTCTTGTCTTCCACTTCCTCGTCGCTGAGGATCTGCTGCATGTCCATGTCGATTTCGCCTTCTTTGACGATGGCGGCGCAGTTCGCACAGGCACCCGCGCGGCACGAGAAGGGCCAGTCGTAGCCCTGTGCCTCGGCGGACTCGAGGATGTATTCGCCTTCGTTGACGTCGAGCGAGCCGTAGTCTTCGCTGTCGAGACCGGCGTCTTCGGCCTTCTCGAACAGGTCGTCGTCGTCCATATCCCAGCCCTGGTCGTCCAGCACTTCGTAGTTGAGGTATTCTACGGTAGGCATCACTCGGTGTTTCGTCCGGGGGATGGTTAGTAGTTGTTGTTTCGTCCGCCTATAGTGATAAATCGGGAACGATTTGGCCTGCTGACCGAGATTAACGTCGTCAGGCGGGTGAAAGCGGGACGAAGGCGAACAGGAGATACGACGCGACGGCGGAGATAGAGGGCGTCAGAATCCAGAGGACGATGACGCGGCCGGTCGTGGACGGGTCGAACAGGTCCCTCGCTTTCAAGGTCTGTGGCTCTTCCTCACCGATTTTCGCCACTTCCTCTTGCTCCTCCGGGAGGACGTTAACCGCCATTTCCGAGTGCTTTTTTCCGTCGTCGCCGCGGCGACCGACACGCGGTCCGTGGAGGTATCTGAAATGGCGGCCGAA
This sequence comes from Haladaptatus sp. W1, assembly GCF_001723155.1. Classification (NCBI taxonomy): domain Archaea; kingdom Methanobacteriati; phylum Methanobacteriota; class Halobacteria; order Halobacteriales; family Haladaptataceae; genus Haladaptatus; species Haladaptatus sp. W1. Next base: position 1,527 of record NZ_MEIH01000017.1, on the reverse strand, counting down.
GACGAAGAGCTGTCGTCGGAAGCGAACACGCCATCGGAGGCGGACACGCCGTCAGATTCGGAGTACGAAATGCTGTTCTGTGACAACGGATGGGTCGAGATTCGAAACCCCGACGACGCGGACGCCCAGTGGTTGATGGCGGACACGAGCGCGGAAATCCGTCAGTAGCACACGGGGTAATATCCCGAGATAGTCTCGTGGCGTGTACTCAGATATTTTGGTTCGTCAGTAGGAGAGTTTCGGAAGATAAGGCTATAACCGTCCCTGAGTAATCGAAATGGGATTCGAATGGGGACCAACCCCGCAGAATTCGATGTCTCTGGCGCTGAATCGCGGAATCCGTGAATTCGCGCCGGACGCGCGTGGATTTTCGCTATTAGCCGCAACCGTAGAAAAGCTCGCAACCGTACTAGCGGATATGAACATCGTAGGGAGTCTGACCGACGCGGCCACGTTCTTCGGCGAAATGACGTGGAAGACGTGGTGGGCGCTGGTCCTCGGGTTTACCATTTCGGGGGCGGTACAGGCGTTCGTGAGCGAAGAGCGGATGACGAACCTGCTCGGCGGTCGCGGACTACGAGAAATCGGCATCGGGAGTTTCTTCGGGTTCCTCTCGTCCAGTTGCTCGTTCGGGGCCGTGGCGACCACGAAATCGCTGTTCAAGAAGGGGGCATCGCCCGAAGCCTCCTTCGCCGGGTTCCAGTTCGCCAGCACGAACCTCGTCATCGAAATCGGCCTCGTGATGTGGATTCTGCTGGGGTGGCAGTTCGTCGCCGCAGACGTCTTCGGCGGAATCCTGATGATTCTGGTGCTCGCGGCCATCACGAAGTACGTCGTTCCGGACTCGTGGTTCGAGGCCGCCCGCGACCACGTTCGGTCGGGCGACGAGGAGAGCGGCACCGTCCGCGACCCGGTGTGCGGCATGGAAGTGGACCCGAACGACGACGACACGCTCAGCGTCGAAACGGATGGAGGGACGGAATACTTCTGCTCGCAGTCCTGCAAGGAGACGTTCGTCAATCAACGGGAGGACGCGACGTGGAAGGACAAACTGCTCACCGTGTCCGGATGGAAAAACGCCTTCCGCAACGCCATCGGCGAGTGGGAGATGCTGTGGGACGATCTCATCGTCGGGTTCATCGTGGCCTCGCTGTTGGCCGCCTTCGTCCCGCGGTCGTGGTGGGCGCAACTGTTCACGCTGGCCCCGGAGGGAACCGTCGCGTGGGTCGTCCTCGGGGCGGCCATCGGCGTGATGGTCGGCGTCATCACCTTCGTCTGCTCGGTGGCGAACGTCCCCTTCGCGCTCGTGCTGTGGAACGCGGGCATCCCGTTCGGGGGCGTCATGTCGTTCATCTACGCCGACCTCATCGTCCCCCACATCGTGGATATGTACCGGAAATACTACGGCAAGCGGTTGGCGGCGGTGCTGTTCGTCTCCATCTTCGCGGTGGCGACGCTCGCCGGTATCGCCACCCACTACGCGTGGCTCGCGGGGGGACTGATTCCGAAGCACAACGCGACGGGCGG
>NZ_MEIH01000016.1:0-1587 GCF_001723155.1 Haladaptatus sp. W1 | reverse complement strand
TACGACCCGCAGAGCGTCATCGCGCTCCCGTCGGGTGAAATCGGCATCATGGGACCGGAAGCCGCCATCAACGCCGTCTACGCGAACAAACTGAACGCCATCGACGACGAAGACGAACGCGCCCAGCGCGAGCAGGAACTCCGCGAGGAGTACCGCGAGGACATCGATGTCCACCGCATGGCGAGCGAGATGGTCATCGACGACATCGTTCCGCCGAGCACCCTCCGCGAGGAACTCGTCCAGCGCTACGACTTCTACGCGGGCTTGGAGAAGGACCTGCCGGACAAGAAACACGGTACGATTCTGTAAGCCGAACGACTTCGAGGGTTTAGCCCCTCTCTAAGCCGGATAAGCCGGTTCATAATAAAGCACCGTTCCGCCGTGCGTGTGGATGACGTGGAATTCCCGCGCCATCATCCATGAGCCATCAGCAGTTCTCCTACCGGTATCAGCGAACGGACTGGTTCGATTTCGGCGGCATCGAGCGATTGCTCTGGGCCGTCGTCATCCTCGCACTCGTCGGGGATTTACTCACGACGTACGCCGGGTTGCAGGCGGGGCTCACCGAATCGAACCCGGTCGCACGCCACGCGCTCGGCCAGTTCGGCTTCCTCTCGCTCGTCGGGTTGAAGGCGTTCGCGCTCGGCGTGGGGTTCGTCGGGCGGACGTTGATTCCGCAGGAGTACGTGGCACTCGTCCCGGCGGGCCTCGCCCTCCCGTGGCTGTTCGCCGTGGTCGTGAACCTCTCACTGTTCTTCCACTAGGGTTTCTTGAGCGAGAGCACCGTCCGCTCGAACTCGCAAACCAGCGTTTCGTCGTCTCCATCGACTTTGAAGACCTCGACCTTCATGGTGACGACGCCGCGCTCGCCGTCGCTCGTCTCGCGCTTGTCCGTGACGGTGGACTGGGCGCGAATGGTGTCCCCGTGGAACACCGGCTCGGGGTGTGAGACGTTATCGTACGAGAGGTTGGCGACGATGGTGCCGTCGGTCGTGTCCGGAATCGAAACGCCCACCGCCACGCTCATCGTGTACAGTCCGTTGACCAACCGTTCGCCGAACTGGGTGTCCGCCGCGAAGTCGGCGTCCAAGTGGAGTGGCTGTTGGTTCATCGTCATATCACAGAACCGCTGATTGTCGCTCTCGCTGATAGTTCTCCGTTTCTCGTGTTCGATGGTTTGGCCCACTTCGAACTCCTCGTAGTACAGTCCCGTCATGCGAACTCCTGCGATGAGTGGGGGAAAAATCCTGTCGGTCTGGAGGCGATTGTCACGACCGTTTCGACTGTTGCACGCCCGATGGTCGGGCGTAATCGGTTCATAACAAAGTAGATAGTCCACGACCTCAGAATCGGCGACGACGGAGCCAGAGGTTCCGTAGCTCGCGACGCCCATCGTGATACCGACGGTTTTCAGGAACGTTCGACGGTCAGTGCCCTTTCGCGGCGCAGGTTCTCCAGGCATCGTTCGGACGTAAAAACAACCGTTTTTGGTATTGTTATGACGTGCCTGAAGTTAATATTGCAGCATCAAGCAGGCTATAACAAACATAGTCGAACGACGGTACGGTATTCGAATAGAAGCAAAGC
>NZ_MEIH01000015.1:0-2440 GCF_001723155.1 Haladaptatus sp. W1 | reverse complement strand
CGCCGCCGACCCGGGGTTCTTGAACTCGATGTTCACGTCGACGTGGTTCGGAATGGCCGCCAACGCCTCGGAGAGGAGCGGCACGGTTTCCCCGCTTCCGAGGACGTTCGCGTTCAACACCGTCTCGCAGTCGTTCTCCCAGACGTACCCGTGTTGGTCGGTGAGGCCGCGGGTACCGCCGTCGCGCGCGCCGAGTTTCTCGTCGTGGAAGACGACGATTTCGCCGTCCGCACACGGCATGATGTCGAGTTCTATCATGTCCGCCGTCCGCGAAGCCGCTTCGAACGCACGGAGCGTGTTCTCCGGGTGGAGTCCCTTGTACCCGCGGTGGGCGACGTACGTGATGTCGTCCTCGTCGTCTCCCCCACCGCGCCCGTGGTCGTCGTCCGCTCCGTGATCACCTTCGTCGTCGGAACATCGCCGCTGTGCGGTTCCGACGCCAGCCAGCGCGGTGCTGGCGACCGCGGCCCCGGTTCCAACGAACGTCCGTCGATTCAACGTCTGGAGTCGTTCTGACACCATATCCCGATTTACACCCGGCATCGCTATAATATTTATAATAGGATTCTAGATTAATTCAAAATACTATATATTGATAGTATGTCCGGGATTCGACACTGTACCCTCCACGATTTGTTGAACGGTGAAAATTTCCGTCTCGGTCGAATTCTCCGACGCACCGCACTCACGCGGTCGTCAAAAGCCCTCGGACACCGACGACCCGGCGGACCAGCGCGTAGCCCGCGAGCGAACACGCCAAATAGAGCGCCACCATCGCGTGGGTAAACGGCGTCGGACTGCCGATGGCGAGCCTCGCCACGGTGTTCGCGGGCGCTTCCGGCAGGAGGTACGTCCCGCTAAAGACGACGAGCATCGCCATCGAGAACAGAAACTGGGCCTGCTTTCTGTCGCGGAACCGCAACGCGAGTATCGCACCGATAGCGACGATGGCGACCGAGAAAGCCGCAACGAGCGCCACGATTTCGAGCGGGTTGGCGACGTTGGTCCCGTTAAACGAGAGGAGCACCAACCACGCCGCGGCCTGCACGGGCGCGAGTATCCCCATCGCCAGCAGTTTGCCGTCCACGATGTCCACGCCGGTCAGCGGCGTCACGCGGAGGAGTTCGAGGGTTCCGCGGTCGTACTCCTCGGCGATGGTGTTCACGGCGACGCTCCCGCTGATGAACACCGAAGTAGAACGCGATGACCGCGCCGATGGGTTGCGGGAGGCTGGAGAAGATCGACCACCAGACCATCCGCCACTTGCGCACGCCCATCGAGTGGAGCGGAATGGAGATGGCCACGCCCTCGGGAATGTTGTGAATCGAGATGGCGATGGTCATGAATATCGCCAACAGCGGGACGACGAATCCGGCGAACTGATAGCCGCCCTGAAAGCCGAGGTCGGCGAACGAAACGCCGATGGCGACGCCCTCCGGGAAGCTGTGAACGGTAAGCACGCCGAGGATGAGGATGAGCTTCTTGAAGTCCGCCTGTTCGTACTTTTTCGGATTCACGTCGGTGCCGGAGATGACGTAATCGCTAACGACGACGAGTGCCACGCCGACCAGCATACCGATGACGACGCCGATTACGCTACCGCCGTTCGCACTGGAGAGACCCTCGGATATCAGTCCGAAGACGGACGCCGAGACCATGATTCCGGACGCGAGTCCCCAGAGTCCCACGTTCCAGCGGTCGTTTACGTCCTTGACGAGGAAGAACGGGAGCGCGCCGATACCCGTCGCCAGCGCCGTAATCAGCCCCGCAATGAACACCAATACGAGATTAGCGAGTAAGGTCATACTTGCCGTTGGTACTCGAAGGGGTTAATAGTTATCACTTCCATTACTATTTTTGGCGGGCCTAAAACGTATTGGAGAGATACTAGAAGAGAATTTTCCAAAAAGTAAAAATATATTCTCAATTCTGTTGTTTGGCTATCAGGAATCGGGATGGGAGCGAGAAGCGTAAACGATGGACAACGCGATAGAGACGCGGAAATTACCAGAGACTGAGATAGAAAGAAGAAGTGAACAGAGGAAACGAAGAACAGGGGGAAAGCGAACGACTGGCGGAGCGAACATACATCGAGTCGAAGGGGAGGTCAGGGCGTCGAGGTTCGATGCCGGGAGGGGTCGGCGCGTGCCGTCCATGGCAAACGGCCGTTCACACCGATGTCGGGAGTTTCAATCGCGTTTGTAGCCGTGACCGACGACCATCGCGACGAGATTGAGGACGAAGAGCAGCGCTAACGCGTCGGCGGAGTCCGAGACAGGGCCGCTGTAGAGGAGGGGGAGGTAGCCGAACGGGAGCGCGATGGCTGACCAAAAGCCGACGAACTGCACTGGAGCGAGGAGTTTCTTTCCCGCTGCTTCGACGGTGTGACGGGATAGGAATTCGAAGTTCGATGCACCTTCCTTCCGTATCGTTGGAGGAC
>NZ_MEIH01000014.1:0-2654 GCF_001723155.1 Haladaptatus sp. W1 | reverse complement strand
CGTGCGCGAAGGCGTTCTCGAAGGACGTTCCGTGCGTTGCGAGGTCGGCAATCGTGCCGTCGTCGGGCAGTGCGTCCGCTCGGAGCGAATCGACGGTGAACAGGACCGTTATCGGTGTGTCGTTCGTGCTCATTCTGTCGAGGGGGTTGCTGGTTCGCTAGTTGAGAGTTCGCCACGGAGCTAAAATACCTTGCTAGAGCGTAGCCCGGAGGGGCATATAGCACTCAATAGTTCTCGGTAGCTGTTTCGTTGACACGACGAACGGTCGAAAGGTTCGAAAGCGGCAAAAAGCGTCGTCTCGCCGCTACTCGACGGGTTCGAGTTTCGCGCTGAAGTGGCGAAGCTCCTCCATCGGCGGTTCCCAGACGATTTCGAGGCCGGACAGTTCGTCGCGGCGTTCACCGACCTTCTCGAAGGTTTCCGCGATGTGCTCCAGATGCTCGCGGAAGTACGTGCGGCGGGGCAGACAGAGCCGAACGAGTTGCGGGCGGTCCTCGCCGGGGAACGCGAACTCACCGAGTTCGACGGCGCGGACGCCGCCTCGCGGTAGAGTTCGCCGACTAGCACTTGGCCCGGGAACTGCTCGCGGGGGATGTTCGGCAGGAACTCCTCGGCCTTCACGTACACCGCGTGGCCGCCGGTCGGCGCGTAAATCGGGACGTCGGCGTCGAGGAGGAGGTCGCCCAGTTCCGCAACTTGTTCGACGCGGGATTCGATGTAGGGTTGCGTGACCGCCTCGCGGAGGCCGACCGCCATGGCCTCCAAGTCGCGCCCGGAGAGGCCGCCGTAGGTCGAAAAGCCCTCGTAGAGGATACCGCGCTGTTTGGCGTGTTCGAACAGTTCGTCGTCGCGCACGCCGACGAAGCCGCCGATGTTGGAGAGCGCGTCCTTCTTCCCGCTCATGACGATGGCGTCGGCGTAGGAGAGTTCCTTGCGGGCGATGGCGGCGACGCTCGACCCTTCGAACTCCGCCTCGCGCTGTTGTACGAAGTAGGCGTTCTCGGCGAATCGGCAGGCGTCGATGACGAACGTGGCGTCGATTTCGTCGGCCACCTCGCGCGCGTCGCGGAGGTTCTGAACGCTCACGGTCTGATGCTAATGCGACGCCAGCTAGATAAAGACCGACTGGAACGTAGACGAGTTTCATTCCAACCACTGGAACTAGACTTGCAAGCCCCGTTAATAGCCCGAACAAAACAGTTGCTGGAATAGGCAAGCCCAGGAGGAGCAATCGCATTGAGGGCCGTATACGTGATCGAAGCGATGATAGCGACCACGAAGGCATTCAAAATATTGCCGAAGTAGATCGTCTGAAGATCAGTATCAACGGCCTCTAAGAAGGCATGTGTTGCGCTGTCCGACTTACTAATATGTGATGTGAACCAATTCGCAAGCCTCTGACCATCTCGGAGAAGATAGAACGCAATTGCGAGTGCAATGAAAACGTGCAAAAGACCGACGACAATTGCACTCAGATATCCACCTGTTGATGTGAGTATCTTACTCATAGTCTGTGGACTAGATACTGCGTAAGTTGCTGGGGATTTGAAAGCAACTGCTGCAATATACCTGTAGATCCTGTGTCCCAATAACACGCTGCAGAAATGGCCCAAGAAGTAATTGATATTGATCCAAATTTGACCCAAAGAGTTCATTCACCTGGTGAATACTCACGAGTACAGTATACGCGATCAGAAGTAATCCTGGGAACGCGAGCATACCGAGAGAAAGCCCGGCTGCGAGCGTCGGTGATCCCACACGATGGGTTAGCTGCCGGTACACGGGTCGCGTTGCATAGTAAACAAATAATCCGAGAACGATCGTACCCACATACGAGTAGAGGATGTAGACGAAAAGTACGCCAAGAATGCTGAAGATCAGCCACCAGGCTATCCTTTCCCGGTTTTGAGTGATGTCGTGTTCCACGCATCAAACTTAGCGAGACAACATCGTAAGTACAACGACTGGCACATTGTGTGATGAGGTCAGTAGACAAGCGATCGTTCACCATAGTGAAACGAGGCATACTATGACACGATCAGCTGTACACCGGTGCGTCGATTTCCGCTTAGCAAGTTAGAAACCAGTAGATGGATGTCGCGGCTATTAGCACTCTATAGTGAGTTCAAAACTACCTGTGCTTTCCACAATATCTGGGAATATTCATGAATAATCATTACTGGTTCAGGGGTCATAGCATAGCTATGGAAAATCAGTTCGAGAAGATACCACCTCATGATGTCACCGCCGAGCAAATGAATCGCCTCTTCGGTCTTCTTACGGATCGACGGCGACGATATGTATTAAAACGGCTCCAAACGGCGAACCAACCGATCTCCCTCGAGGAGTTAGTGGCTGATATCAGTGCCTGGGAAGATACGCCAGCTCCTGAAACCGCTCTGACGGACAAAGTGGACGAAGTCACCGTCTCACTCCAGCACTGTCATCTCCCGAAACTTGCCGATGCAGGGCTCATCGAATACGATCGGTCTACTAAAAACGTGGCGTATACTGATCACCCGCAAGTTGAGGCGCTGGTTGATCGTTTCTCGGAACTCTTTCCAGGTGAGGATGAGAGAGGACGACTGAAGGTCATGAAAGGTGGTGAGAAGCGGTGATTTCTGCGGAGAGATGAGCTATTAGAGCACCTCCCA
>NZ_MEIH01000013.1:0-7369 GCF_001723155.1 Haladaptatus sp. W1 | reverse complement strand
CCCGCGTCGCTCTTCTCGTTGATGGCCCGCGCGATACCGCGCGCCGCGTCGCGGATGGACGAGTCCGCTCCGCGAACGTCGTGGTCGAACAGGGCCGTGGCGAGGATTCGAAGCGTCAACCGTTTCATCACCTGCTGGAGCCGAATCGTCTCCCCGTCGTCCCACGAGTCGGCGGTTTCGGCCGCGAACGCGACCATCGGCTCCGCGTAGGTTCCGATGCGTTCGCGGTAGAACGCGGGTTGCATCATCGTCCGCTGACGTCGCCAGAACTCACCCTCGCTGGCGAAGAGTCCGTTCCCGATGAACTTCTCACCCGCCTCCCGAATGAACTCGCTCTTTCCGAACTTCGACTCCTCCGTGACGAGCACCCGCTCGACGTGCTCGGGGTGGAGGAGCGTACAGAAGTCCTCGCCCGCGACGGAGTACGACACCACGTCGCCGTACTCGCGGAGGCCGTCGTAGAACGCGAACGGGTCGCGGAGGAAACCGATGGTGTTCCCCACGCCGGGATACGATGTCGGTCCCGGCGGAAGCGGGCGGTCGTCCGAGCGCTCGGTCGGCGCGATTTCGGAGGTCATCATACCTAGATATCGGGGAGACGGACCGAAGCCGATTCCGTCGAATCCACTAGGGAATTTATGAGGGGCGGTGTATGGTCGGGTATGAAGTACGTTCGGCTCACGCTTCGCCATCCGCGGGAGATGCGGAACCCGATGCGGTCGTTCATCATGGAGCACGACGCGATGGAGCGGGCGGAACTGCTGAACTGGAACCTCTCGCACGAGGACCGGGATTACGTCCTCTTTCGAATCGTCGGCGAGATGGAACCGTACGCCGAGGCGGTGGACGCCGCTCCACTGATCCACGACTACGAGTTGACGCCGCTCGACGACGCCTCGTTCTACGCCTATATCGAACACTAGAAACGTGACGTGGACGCCGACTTTCGCACCGCGTTCGCGGGGACGAGCATCCTCGTGATTCCGCCCATCACGTACACCAGCGACGGCGCGATGCGGATGGAACTCGTCGGAAAGTCCGCGGACATGCGCGCCGTGATGGAGGACGTGGACGCCGACATCGACGTGTCGGTCGAACAGGTCAGCGAGTACGACACACCACAGATGGGACTCTGGGCGGAGTTAACGGAGCGCCAGCGGTCGGCGCTCGAAACGGCCGTCGCGGTCGGTTACTACGACGTGCCGCGAGAGGCCGGTGTCGAGGCGGTGGCGAAGGAAATGAACTGTGCACCGAGCACGGCTTCGACGCACCTTCGAAACGCGGAATCGAGAATCGTCAGGAGACTCGTTCAGAGCACCTGACGCTGGCAGGTGCCACAGAGGTTCTCCTCTTTCACGTCCACTTCGCGGACGGTCGGCGAGAAGTTCATCACACACCGGTTGTTGTCGCAGTGTTCGAGGCCGAGCGTGTGCCCTATTTCGTGGACGACTTCCTTTCGAACGCGGTCCGAGAACACCTCTTCCCGCGGCTTAGTGGAGATGCCGCCGTCGGAGGAGAGACCGTCGGTCGCGGGTTGGAGTCGGTAGGTGGAGATGACGCTGCCGCTGCCGTCGAGATAGGCGAGACCGAAGACGTAGTTTCGACGGCGGTAAAAGAGGTCCTGTGGTGTGATGGCGATGTTCTTCTCGCCGGTTCCGATGCGACTCGCCAGTTCGATGAAATCCTCGGCGCGAAATTGGTCGCGGTTGGGGTCGTGGGACCCAGAGGGGATTTCCTGTCGCTCGTGCACCATCACGTCGCAATCGTATATCGCCCGAAGGGCCGCTGACGCCTCACGTTTGACCCGCCCCGTAACGTCCCCCACGGGGACGATGTCAATCAACATGGCAACTCCTATGAGCGGACGACGCATAAACATCCCGCCGTGAACCCGCACATCCGCGACGAAATCGTCACCCGCCTCGCCGATTATCCGCGCGCAGTCGAGGTCGGAATCGGCAATCGACCGGACGTCGCCGACGAACTCGCCGCAACCGGCGTCGCCGTCACCGCGACGGATATCAGACCGCGAACGGTCCCGGAGGGCGTCGAGTTTCGACTGGACGACGTGACCGACCCGGTGGTGGACGTGTACGAGTCGGCGGACGTGATTTACGCCCAAAACCTGCCACCGGAACTCCATCGCCCCGCGCTCTCGGTGGCCGAGGAGTGCGATTCTGTCTTCGTCTTCACGACCCTCGGCGGCGACCAACCGTCGGTTCCCGTCCGGCGAGAGACGATTCCGGGCGAGACGCTGTTTTGGGCGCGGGAGTAGGGACCGCGGGGTCGATTATTCGTCGGGCTTCTCGGCGATTATCGTCTCCGCGGCGTGCTGGTGCGGTTCCCCTCCCGAATTATCGTCGAAGACGAGTTCGTCTTCCTCCAGAACTTCCCAATCGTCGTAGTAGCTCCGGAGTTCGCCGGGGTGGTAGAAGTGCTCGTTGTCGCCCCAGTCGGGCGCGGTCGGAATTTCGGGGTGGTCCACGAACGCGAACAGGACGTGAATCCCGCCGTCAGTGGTCGCGGTCTTGAACCGCTCGAACTGCGCGTCGCGGTTCTCCGGGCGGAGATACTGGAGCGCACCACAGGAGTACACCACGTCCATCGACGGGAAGTCGAGGTCGTTGATGTCGGCCTCCTTCGTCTGGAGTTGGACGCCTCGCTCCTCGGCGAGGCGCTCGGTCTTCTCCAACCCGTTCGGAATCGGGTCCACCGCGAGGACGCCGTAGCCCTGCTCGGCGAGGTACACCGCGTCCCGGCCCTCGCCGCTACCGATGTCGATGGCGGCGGGCGCGGTTCGTTCGGGCGCAAACTCCAGTACCGTCTCGGCCAATCCGTTCGGCTCCGTTCCCCAGTAGAATTCGTCGCGACCGTAGCGTCGCTGGAGTTCGTCGTGGTCCATGGAGGGTCGTTCAAAGGGCAGGACCATAGTCGGTTCGGCGGGGCGGCGGCACACTCGGCGATTCGGCAAACCCTTATCGCCGCGGACGAACGCGAGGGTATGAACGTGGATGCAGTCGTACTCGACATCGACGGGGTACTCGTGGACGTGGCCGACTCCTACCGACGGGCGATACTCGAATCCGTCGAACGGGTCCACGGCGACACCATCCCCAAGGACGCGATTCAGTCGTTCAAGGACGCATCGGGCTTCAACAACGATTGGGAACTGACCTACGCCGCGGCGCTGTACGTCCTCGCCTCCCGCGAGGGGCTGGACAGCACGATAGAGGAATTCACCGACGATATCGCGGCGAACGGCGGCGGCCTCGACGCCGCGGAGAACGTGGTTGCCGAGGAACTCCCCGACGACGCCCACGAAACCGTCCGCGCGGCGTGGGACCCCGAACACCTCCGCGAGGTGTTCCAGCAACTCTACCTCGGCGCGGAACTGTACGCGGAACTCGAAGGCGAGGACCCGACGCTCGACACGCGGGGGTACATCAACGACGAACCCGTCCTCCTCGGCTCCGAGACGGTGGAAGCGCTCACCGCGAACTACCCGGTCGGTATCGTCACCGGCAGGCCGAGCGCCGAGGCCGACATCGCCCTCGAACGCGTCGGACTGGATGTGGCCGACGAGCACCGGTTCACCATGGACGACTGGGAGCAGGGCAAACCGCATCCCCACGCCCTGATGACGCTGGGAGAGCGCTTCGACGCCGAACGCGTCGTCTTCGTGGGCGACACCTTGGACGATATTCGAACCGCGGTGAACGCGGACGAGACGGACTCGAACCGCGAGTACGTCGGCGTCGGCGTTCTGACCGGCGGCCTGACGGGCGAGTCGGGTCGCCGAAAGTACGAGGAGGCGGGCGCGGCGGCGGTCATCGACTCCATCGACGACCTTCCGGCGCTCCTCGGGGAAAACTGATATCTTTCGGTCACGAGTCTCTCGTATGGTATCCATCGACCGTCTCACTCGTATCCTCGTCCTCGCCCTGCTGTCGGCGTTCGTCTTCAGCGCACTCTTCAGTCCCCCCGACCCGTTCACGCAAATCATGTTCGCGCCCGTGCTGTTCGTCGCCTCCCTCCCGGTCGCCCGTCTGGCGTCCGACGACCGGTGGACGCTTCGCAACCACAGCCTGTTCTTCCTCGTCGCGTGGCTCATCGGGGTCGCGGGACAACCGCTCATCCGCAGTCTGGACCTCGGCGGCACGGCGTGGTTTCTCGTCAGCGTCGGGTGGCTCGCCGTCGCCATCCTGTTCTCGGGATGGTTCACCTATCTCGGCCCGGCGACGACCTTTTTCCGGAAGGAACCGCCTAAAACGGACACAGGCGGGACATAACAAAGCCAATCACGACCTTCCTGTGATGCGATACGCCACGCCCGACAGCGTGGTCTTCGGAGAATCGTGTCTATGACGGCTTACACACTGCTACGCAACCAGTATCGCACTCGGAGGCGACCCGTTCGATGAAACTCCGTCCCGTGCTCGTCGCCCTCCTCGTCCTCTCCCTGTTCGGAACCGCGGTCGCGCTTCCACCGCCGGGACTGCCCGGCGACGACCTGCCCGACGCGCCGACGAACCATCACAGCACCTACGCCGTCGAGCAAGGTGCATCCTGTACGGAGGTCAGTCCGATTCACGGCGACACGAACGTCGTCGATTTCTACGACTACCGCACCCCGTACACGAATTCGAGCAGTTGGGCGTACGGCTACTTCGGTCCGAAAGCGTTCACCCGCGAGAACGGGAGCACGATGTTCCTGTACCAGGCCCCGAGCGGCGTGACGAGCCTCGTGATGATCCACGACAAGATGAACAAGAGCCGAACCGGCGACAACAACCCGATGAGCACGGTGACGTTCGGGTTCGACGGCCTGCCGAGTTCCGGCCAGTGGGTGTTGATGGACGACACGTACCCCCACCGTGACGACCGCTGGTCGCGGACGCGCCTCGATTGGATCTGGGCCGGGTCGCGCACCGACGGCGGCGTCTTCCGCGGCGTGTCCGGCGATTCGAAGATAACCGTCACGCCCTCGTGGAACGATGATGCGACGCTCTACAACCCGCAACTCAAACACGAACCCGTCACGTCGTGGGCGTTCCTCTCGGGCGGATCGGGTAGTCCGAGCGCGACGGAACTCGACATGGGCTCACCCGTGACCGTCCGGCCGGGAACGTGTGGTGGCTCGCTACAGGCGTCGTTGCGGGCCGCGGGGACGGCCAGCGCCGGAACGCCCATCACCCTCGACGCGAGCAGATCGAGCGACTCGGAGGGGACGCCGACGAAGTACCGCTGGGATTACGACGACGACGGGACGGTAGACGAGACGACGACGCGACCGACGACGACCCACACCTATTCGAAACCGGGCGAACACATCGCCCGCGTGACGGTCGTCGATAGCAACGGGCACACCGCCAGCGCGACCACGCCCGTAACGGTGGAGCGGACGAAAGCGGACATCCACGTCACGGACGTGTCACTCGACAGAAAACAGGTGTCGAAGGGGGAGAATGTGACGGTCACCGCGACGTTCGAGAATACGGGCGACGGCGACGGAACGATTCCGGCCGATGACTTCCATCACCGTGTTTTCGAGGTTCTCGGGAACCGGCTTGTCGCCGTCGTCCCCGCCCGCGGATTCGGGTTCCGGTTCCGCCGCCGATTTTGTCCCGCTATCCTCGCTCGGCGTCGGTTCCGGTTCGGTGGCTTCCGTCTGCTCCGGTTCCGCCGCGTCGGCGTCCGGGCCGGTCGCTTCGGCCGGTTCGGCGGCGGTGTCGGATTCGGGTTCCGCCTCCGATTCCGTCGCCATCTCCTGGGCCGGTTCCGGCGTCTCGATGTCGGCCTCGCCGGGTTCGCCGACCTCCGCGCCGGTGGTGAACTCGGTACCGAACTCCTCTTCTATCTGCTCGCGCTCGCCCTCGTCGAACTCGTACATCTCGCCGCTGACGTCCTCGCCCATCGGTTGGTCGAAGTCGCCGGGACCGTCCTCCTCGTCCGACGGTCCGGCGTCGAAATCGCCGAGGTCGTCCGCGGACTCGTCGGAGTCGCTCACGGTGGTCTCGTCCGACGGGTTCGCGTCGAACTCCTCCACATCGGTTTCGCCGACGGGTTCCGATTCGACCGGTTCGGCCGTCTCCGCGGGTTCGCGGGCCTCTGCCGGAGGCATCTCCGGTTCGGCGTCGGTGTCGGGAACCGTCGTTTCCGCGGCCGGTTCGTCCGTCGGTTCGGATTCCGACTCGAACGTCGATTCGGATCCTTCCGATTCCGGTTCCGTCGGTTCGGCGTCGGTCAGGTCGGCGTCGGTCGGTTCCGTGCCGCTCGATTCGAACGCCGCCGATTCCGTCTCCGCTTCGGCTCCCGAGTCCGAACCGACTTCCGCGTCGAACTCGGCCGACGTTTCGGGGTCGGTGGCCGGGGGTTCCATTTCGCTCGTCCCCGTTTCGACCGCCGCGGTGTCGAGCGAGACGTCCACGTCGAGCGTCGCGTCGCCGGGTTCGTCCGGTGACGCGTCGAGCGTCCCAACTTCGTCACGTTCGCCCGCGACGACTCGCGTGGCGTCGAGCGCGACGTCCTGCAGTTCCGCGAGGTACGGCGTGTTCGTTCGGTAGTGGTCGAGCGCCAGCGGCATACCGGCCGCCAGTCCCGTGTCCACGTCGGCGGCTTCGAGCGCCCGTCGAAGCTCCTCGCCGTACTGGCCGGAGTCGAGCGCACCCGCGACCGTTTCGATGCGCGAAAGGGTCTGTTCCGCGGTCTGGACCACCCACCGGTCGCGCGTTTCGGCGTCCACCGCGTTCATGCTCTCGGGACGAATCGAGGTGTACACGAGGTCCGAATCCCCGGGCTGGAAGGTCCGCGCCTTGCCCGTCACCGCGACGAACATCGGCGGGTCGGCGCGTTCGAGGAACGCGAGCGCGTCCGGCTGGTACTGCCCGGCGTAGACGACGAAGCCGCCCGTCGGGTCCACGATGCGGGCGCGGAGCACGTCGTCGCCGACCTGCTCGATTTCGGTCAGCACGCCGACGACGAACAGGCGGTTGATGCGTGCACCCGTCGGCGTGACGACGTAGTTCGGGGCGCGCTCCTCGTCGCTGTCCGAGTGTTCGAGCGAGGCGTCGTCGTACTCGGCCGCGAAGATTCGCCACGCGACTTCCCGACGACCGACGCCGCCCTGCGAACTCATGCGTTCACCTCCGTGAGGAGGGCCTTGGCACGGTCGATCGGGTCGTCGTCCGTCTCGGCGAACTCGCTCGCTTCGAGGTTCGCACCGTAGTCGTCCACCGAGAGGTTGCCGCGGACGCGGTATTCGTGGCCGACGATTTTCTCGCGGATGGTGTCCGCGACGACTTCCTGGTCCATCGCGTCGCGCGCCTGCTGACGGGCCTTGTCGAGGCCGCCGCCGTACACCTCGGCGGTG
>NZ_MEIH01000012.1:0-3275 GCF_001723155.1 Haladaptatus sp. W1 | reverse complement strand
CTCTTTTCGGGCTGGTTCGTCGCCGTCTTCGGCGTCGTCATGCTCTCCGGACTGTACTACCGCGGCGTGTTGACCTTCCTCCCGGACCTCCTCTCGGGCCTCTCGCTCTTCGCCCCATCGATGTTGCCGGAAAATCGCTCGAACCGGCGCGCTACCTCTACGCCGGACTCCTCACCGTCGGGATGGTCGGACAGTTCGCGGGCGGCAAACTCACCGACCGCGTGGAAAACACCGCCGCCATCGCCGTCGCCTTCGGTACGTTGGCGCTCATCGCGCTCGTGTTCGTCCCCGCCGCGGACGCCGGGCTCGTCCCCCTGCTCGTCGTCAGTTTCGCGCTCGGATTCTGGCTGTTCGCGGTGCAACCGCTGTATCAGGCGACCGTCGCCGAGTTCACGCCGCCCGACGCCCGTGGGCTCTCTTACGGCTACACCTATCTCGGCGTGTTCGGAATCGGCGCGCTCGGTGCGGCCGTCGCTGGCTACGTGCTCCAGTACTACTCGCCGACGGTCCTGTTCCTCGTCCTCGCGGGATTCGCGACGGTCGCGTCACTACTCGGCGTCTTGCTCTCGCTTCGAGCGGAATCAGACCCCGTTTGAGTTGACGTGCTTGCCCACCTCTTCCATCACCTTCCGCTCCGCACGGGCGAGGTGTTCCCACGCCGTCGTGGACGCGATGCCGACGATATCGGCGATGTCCTCGATGCTGGTCTCCTTTTTCGGTTGGTAGTAGCCGAGGTCGATGGCCGTACCGAGCACCTCTCGCTGTCGTCCCGTGAGTTCGTGGACGACGCGCGAGAACTCCAACTGCTCCTGTTCGGCGACCGTCCCGAGTTCGACGTTTCGAACGAGGTCGGTCTCGTTCCCGGCGCGTTCGAGCGACTCGACGATTTCGTTCAGGTCGTCTGCGTCGTCCAGATACAACGTCCAGTGTTCCCACCCGGCGGTTATCGTCGCTCCGGTTCGGTAGTGGACGCCCAAGTCGGTCAACCGCTGTGAGATGCTGTCCCACTGGTAGCTGTCGATGGAGACGGCGACGAGGACGCGCGGAGCGTCGAGCGGCGTCAACGGGTCCACATCTAGTACGGGTTCCGCGGCCTCAAACTCGTCGAGGAAGCCCGCGATCGACGCTTTCGGGCCGGTTATTTCGACGATGCGTTTTCGCTCCGCGGCGCTTCCCGTCATCGACGAGACAGAGCGAATCGTGATGGCCGGATAATCGGCGCTGATGTCGCTCTCCGGCTCGCCGTGGTGACGTATCCGAAGCGTCACTTCTCGCATTACTACAATCGAGGAAATCGAATGTGTTGAACCTTTGTATCCATTCTAGCTACTTTTCTGAATCATAGAGCGTATGTTTTTCTCATTTTCTCCCTCGATTCTTTGGTAACCAGTCAAGGCCTGCGGAGACTACGCTCCTTACGGACACTGTTGTATCTGCACAGCACCTCGTACAACGTGGAACCAGATTCCCTGTGAAACGGTTGAGTCACCGTACAACTCAAAATCGTGTTTGTGCTGTGGACGCCGTGGCTACCGCCAAGGTCGGCGGTTCCGTTGCACAAATGATTCGTGTGCGGTTCAGCAAGACCATGCTGACCGGAACGATGTCGAGCGAAAGGCCTCGACGGCCAGACGTCCCGAATGATTCGAGTGCTGGCCGTCGAGGGCCTTTCGCTCGACATCGTTCCGGTCAGCATGGTCTTGCTGAACCGCACACGAATCATTTGTGCAACGGAACCGCCGACCTTGGCGGTAGCCACGGCGTCCACAGCACAAACACGATTTTGAGTTGTACGGTGACTCAACCGTTTCACAGGGAATCTGGTTCCACGTTGTACGAGGTGCTGTGCAGATACAACAGTGTCCGTAAGGAGCGTAGTCTCCGCAGGCCTTGACTGGTTACCAAAGAATCGAGGGAGAAAATGAGAAAAACATACGCTCTATGATTCAGAAAAGTAGCTAGAATGGATACAAAGGTTCAACACATTCGATTTCCTCGATTGTAGTAATGCGAGAAGTGACGCTTCGGATACGTCACCACGGCGAGCCGGAGAGCGACATCAGCGCCGATTATCCGGCCATCACGATTCGCTCTGTCTCGTCGATGACGGGAAGCGCCGCGGAGCGAAAACGCATCGTCGAAATAACCGGCCCGAAAGCGTCGATCGCGGGCTTCCTCGACGAGTTTGAGGCCGCGGAACCCGTACTAGATGTGGACCCGTTGACGCCGCTCGACGCTCCGCGCGTCCTCGTCGCCGTCTCCATCGACAGCTACCAGTGGGACAGCATCTCACAGCGGTTGACCGACTTGGGCGTCCACTACCGAACCGGAGCGACGATAACCGCCGGGTGGGAACACTGGACGTTGTATCTGGACGACGCAGACGACCTGAACGAAATCGTCGAGTCGCTCGAACGCGCCGGGAACGAGACCGACCTCGTTCGAAACGTCGAACTCGGGACGGTCGCCGAACAGGAGCAGTTGGAGTTCTCGCGCGTCGTCCACGAACTCACGGGACGACAGCGAGAGGTGCTCGGTACGGCCATCGACCTCGGCTACTACCAACCGAAAAAGGAGACCAGCATCGAGGACATCGCCGATATCGTCGGCATCGCGTCCACGACGGCGTGGGAACACCTCGCCCGTGCGGAGCGGAAGGTGATGGAAGAGGTGGGCAAGCACGTCAACTCAAACGGGGTCTGATTCCGCTCGAAGCGAGAGCAAGACGCCGAGTAGTGACGCGACCGTCGCGAATCCCGCGAGGACGAGGAACAGGACCGTCGGCGAGTAGTACTGGAGCACGTAGCCAGCGACGGCCGCACCGAGCGCGCCGATTCCGAACACGCCGAGATAGGTGTAGCCGTAAGAGAGCCCACGGGCGTCGGGCGGCGTGAACTCGGCGACGGTCGCCTGATACAGCGGTTGCACCGCGAACAGCCAGAATCCGAGCGCGAAACTGACGACGAGCAGGGGGACGAGCCCGGCGTCCGCGGCGGGGACGAACACGAGCGCGATGAGCGCCAACGTACGAAGGCGACGGCGATGGCGGCGGTGTTTTCCACGCGGTCGGTGAGTTTGCCGCCCGCGAACTGTCCGACCATCCCGACGGTGAGGAGTCCGGCGTAGAGGTAGCGCGCCGGTTCGAGCGATTTTCCGGCAACATCGATGGGGGCGAAGAGCGAGAGGCCCGAGAGGAGGTCCGGGAGGAAGGTCAACACGCCGCGGTAGTACAGTCCGGAGAGCATGACGACGCCGAAGACGGCGACGAACCAGCC
>NZ_MEIH01000011.1:0-24092 GCF_001723155.1 Haladaptatus sp. W1 | reverse complement strand
ACCTGCCACGAGACGGATAGGTACCGAACCTCTCCCGAAGCTACAAATACACGTCCGTCATGATATGCATTAACATGGAATTTGGCCTACTCCTTGTCAGCCAGTACGACGAGTCTCGACCAATGCGGGGAATCGGCGACGAACTCGTTTCCCAGACGGAACTCGCGCGTGACGTTGGGTTCGACAGCGTCACCGTCGGCGAACACCACGTGACCGACAGCGACCAATACCTGTTGAACGAAGCTGTCGTCGCGCACGTTGCAGAACACATCGGAGGGATGGATCTCTGGACCACGCTCTGTCTCCTCCCGTATCATAATCCCGTCCGCATCGCAGAGTTCGGTGCCACCATCGACGTTTTGACCGGCGGCCAATTCCGACTCGGCGTCGGCCTCGGCTATCGGGAGAAGGAGTACGACGTGTTCGGGGTGTCGAAAGCCGATGGTCCAGGCCGACTCATCGAGGGCGTCGAGATTATTAAGCGCCTCTGGACACAGGACTCGGTGACCTATCACGGCAAGCACTTCAATATCGAAGAGACCTCTATCCGTCCGCAACCGCTACAGGACCCCCGCCCTCCGATCTGGATCGGTGCAAGCAACGAATCGAGCGTCCGTCGTGCCGGACGTATCGGGGACGGTTTCATCGGTGCCCACGTCCCGTTCGGTCTCGCTAAACGTCAAATATCAGACTTCTACGATGAACGGCAGACCGAAGGTATTGACGGCGGCGACGTCGGATTCATTCGGGAAGCGTTCGTCGCGGAGACCACCGAGCAGGCGGAACAGGCGGTCCGCGAACCGCTGATGGGGAAGTACGAGAGCTATAGCAACTGGGGACAGGACGACGCGATCGAAGACGACGACTTCGGGTCACCGTGGGACAAGCTACGCCACGAGCGATTCCTCGTCGGTAGCCCGGACGACGTTATCGCTGATATCGAACGGTATCGAGACGAGATGGACCTCGATTATCTCGTCATCCGCACGCAGTTCCCCGGGAGCGATTTCGAGGACGTACACGAGTCGATCCGTCTGTTCGGTGAAGAGGTTATTCCAGCGTTCCAGTGAACGACAGTATCGTTCGTACTGCCGCCGGGAAGCCGTCCGCTCACCGAAACCGAAGGAGGAGGACGAAGCGTCTATTTTGGGAGTACGACTACACTCGTCCCCGACGTCGTAGCGCGGGTTGGGCCTCCAATTCGGCGCGAACGTGATAATTACGTCACCCGAACCGCCTCTGGGTCGTCCTCACAGTTCTTGTCTCGTACTTCCGTTGCCACCGGTCCATCGGGACCTACTCATCCCTGTCACGTTTCGGAATGAGCATCGACCGCTCGAATTCGATGACCTGTTCGTCGGTCTGCTTGTACCCCCGCGTCTCGACGGTGACGATACCGTCATCGGGACGGCTTTCGCTCTCACGCTTTCCGAGAACCTCGCTCTCGGCCGAGAGCGTATCACCGTGAAAGACGGGATTCGTGAGTCTAACATCGTCCCATCCGAGATTCGCGACCGTCTTGTAGCTCACGTCGCTCACGCTCATCCCGGTCACGACGGACAACGTGAGCGTTGAATTGACGAGACACTCACCGAACTCGGTGTCCTCGCCGTACGTGTCGTCGAAATGGAGCGGATGATTGTTCATGGTGAGTAAGGTAAACCGAATGTTGTCGTCCTGTGTGATGGTCCGCTTTGGACGATGTTCGTATACGTCTCCGACCTTGAAGTCTTCGTAGTACCGACCGTACTCCTCCCGATATCGACCCTCGCCGACCTCATTGGTACGTCGAACCATAACGGGCTATTCTTGAACGGACGATTTATCCCTTTTGTCGGTATCGAAACATGAGTTAGTGCGAGGCGATCCTTCCGTGTCCCTCCCGACGTAGCTTTATTACGCTCGCAAACGGTGTGAGTAACGATGCGCGAACTGCAGATAGACACGTTAGTGCCGCCGCTCTCGGACGAGACGATTGAGGTCGCAGAACGGGCCGAGCGGCTCGGGTTCGACGGCGTGTGGAGCATGGAAAACAGTAACGACGGGTTCCTGCCGCACGTCCTCGCCGCCGAACACACCGACCGGGTGACGATGGGCAACCGAATCGCCCTCTCGTTTACGCGCAGTCCGATGGTCGTCGCTCAGATGGCATGGGACCTTGCTCGCTACTCGAACGGGAGATACGTCCTCGGCCTCGGTACGCAGGTCAAGGGTCACAACGAGCGACGGTTCAGCGTCGAGTGGAAGTCGCCCGGACCCCGCCTCCGCGAGGTCATCGAGTCGATTCGGCATATCTGGGAGGTGTTTCAGGGCGAGGCGGATGCCCTCAACTACGATGGTGAACACTACTCGTTTTCACTGCTGACCGACCGATTCGATCCCGGCCCGATCGACCACCCCGACATCCCGATCTACATAGGCGGTGTTAACGAGTACAACCTCAGGCTGGCCGGTGAATTGTGCGACGGCCTCTCTATTCACCCGTTCACGTCGAATCGGTACGCGAATGACGTCATCGCCGAACGGATCGCGGAAGGTGCAGCACGTGCTGACCGCGACCCGGATGAAATCGAGATACTCGCTAGTCCGCTAGTCATCACCGGTGACTCCGAAGAGGAGATGGCCGAGAATCGAGAGCGAGTACGGCGTCGAGTCGCTTTCTACGGCAGCACGCGTACCTACCACGACGTATTGGACATCCACGGTTGGACGTCGCTCGGTCAGGACCTTCACGAACTCTCGAAGGAGAAGAAGTGGGACGAGATGGCCGACCTCGTGACCGACGAGATGCTCGCGACGTTCACCGTCGAAGCACTACCTGAAGACCTCGTCGACGCGGCAGCGACCATGTACGAGGGCGTCGCCGACCGCGTCGTGCTTCCCATGGAATACGCCGAGGCATACATGACCAAAGTGTAGTGTCGATCATTACGCCGCCGTACACGCTCGTCTTAGCCGATTGTCGGGAGTCTCGCGCCAGCACCGCCGTTCGCGTGTCCGTGGCCGCTACCCGCAACGATTTTACGCTGGGGCGTGAACTGGGCCGTGGTACACAATGGGTAACACGGATTCGAAGGAGGAGATATACGACCGCGCCGGAATGACCGAAAATCCAATCGGATTCGGCGAACGACCGGCGATCGTCGTCGTGGACATCCAGAACGGTATGACTGACCCCGATAACCCACTTGGGTCCGCGCTCCCAGAGATGGTGGAGTACGCGAACGAGATCGTGAGAGCAGGGCACGAAGCCGACGTTCCCGTGGTGTTCACTCGGACAATCACGAAACATCCCGACGCGGCGGATATGGGTATCTTCGCCGAGAAGATACCAGCGCTGAAGACGCTCCGGGACGGAACGGAGTGGACGGAGATAGACGACCGGATGGATGTCGACGAAGCAGACCATATCCTCGACAAGCAACAACAGAGTTCCTTCCACGGTACCGAACTTCACTCGATGCTCACTACGTGGGGAGTCGACACGCTCGTCGTCACCGGCTGTTCGACGAGCGGATGCGTTCGAGCGACGGTGTTCGATGCCGTGGCCAACGGCTTTCGAACCATCATTCCGGTCGAAGCCGTCGGCGACCGGTCGACGGACCAGCACGAGGCGAACCTGTTCGACATGGGGGCAAAGAATGCCGACGTGATATCGACGGAGGACGTCCTCGACTATCTCCATTCGCGGTGAGTCGGTCAGGTGACACAGCAGTTATGACGGCGGCCATTCCTTTTAGGATATGTACCGCGAACGACTTCGAGACCTAATCGACCGGGATGAATTGCTGCAGTGTCCCGGCGTCCACGACCCGCTCACGGCCGCCGTGGCCGACGATGTCGGATTCGACGCCATCTATATGACTGGATACGGTACTTCCCTCTCAAAGACCGGATACCCCGATGCCGGTCTTCTCACGATGCCGGAGATGGTGGAAAACGCAAAGAACATTCAGGAACGCTCGTCCGTTCCGGTCATCGCCGATGCCGACAACGGCTACGGCAACGCGACGAACGTCGTTCGAACCGTCCGCGAATACGTGAAAGCGGGCGTCGCCGGAATCCACATCGAGGACCAGACGTTCCCGAAGCGTTGTGGTCACACCAAGGGCCGGAAAGTGATTCCGAAGGCAGAGGCGGTCGGCAAGATACGCGCCGCCGCGGATGTCCGCGACGAGCGAGATGAGTCGTTCGTGCTCATCGCGCGCACCGATGCCCGCGGGGCAGTCGGCGGCGACTTGAACGATGCCATCGAGCGTGCGAACGCGTACGTCGACGCCGGTGCTGATGTCGCGTTCGTCGAGGGACCAGTGGACGAAGACGAAATCGCACGAATCGGCCGAGAAGTCGACGCGCCACTGGTGTACAACTGCGTCGGCGAACTCGGCACGTCGCCGTACGTCGAACCGGATGCGCTGACTGAACTGGGATTCGACCTCGTTCTCTACCCCGTCGCGTCCACGCTCGCGACCATCGCGGCCGTCTACGAGCGCCTCTCCGGACTGAAATCCGAGGGAATGGATGCCTTGGCCGACATCGACCGAGCCTTCGCCGAAACTCCCGTTGGCGACCTCCACGAATTCTCCGGATTTCCCGAGGTCGTCGAGTGGGAGCGTCGCTACATGCCCTCGGAGGAACAGGAAAAGTACGGTGACTCGCTCGGTGATGACGTGGAATAACCGTGTGGTTAATCGGTTGTCGATGGCGTTGTCACACTTGAGCGGTCGCGAGCAAACGGTTCGACGAGAGCGGCAACGTCGGTCGATTCGAGTGTTTCGATTCGGTCACGCGCGTCCGCGGTTGCCGACTCGCCGACGACTGGTACCACGAGTTCGTCGAACTTCGCGACGAGTTCGTCCCAAGAAAGCGGTTTCTCGGGTTCGCCGCTCGCATACTCGGTGGCGGCTTCATACGTTTCATCCGTGGTTTCGACCACCACGTCAGCGGCCCACTTCTCCGGATACGCGTCATCGATCCATTCCGCTGACTCCACGGTAGTGCGGTCGACAAGTCTTCGGAGGTCGTCGGGGATGTCCCCATCGACAGTTTCGAGGAACGTGTCGACACCGGCGTCACGCCGTCCAAGCGCGAGTGCCGAACCGAATGGCATGCTGAATTGCGCGTCGACGAACGACTGCGGGTAGGTATTCTCTGGGTGACCGATGAGTTCGATACCGGGTGTGGCAATGCGAACCCTGACGGACTCGACCGTCGCGGGGTCGATGGATTCCGTCTCCGCGAGGTCTAGCAGGAGGTCTAAGGGGGCATGCATGTACCGACAGCAGGGATACGGTTTGACGCCGACCTTCAGCAGTTCGTAGTCCTCGCCTAGCCCTTCGGTCGTTTTCTCCGGCTTCGGGTCGTCGGAGTAACCCTGCAGGAATCCTCGGTCCCCATCGATAGGGTTCGATGCCGCGAAGAATCCGGCTTCGGCGAATGAACCGCTAGTAAGAGCGGCGTGAGCGGCCCATCCGGGATGCGCGCGTTTGTTCCAACCGCCGTTTTCGAGGAACTGGAGCGACCCCGCGGCCTGACTGCCGTTGAGACCGAACGCTGCCTCGAACTTCTCCGCATCCCAGCCGTAGACGACACCCGCGGCAGCCGTCGCGCCGAACGTCCCGCAGGTACCGGTCATGTGGAACCCGCGCCCGTAGTGGGACGCCGGGTTGACCGCCATGCCGAGTCGGCAGACGATTTCGTATCCCGCCACAATACCCGTGAGAAGCACCTCCCCGGACGCGTCCGACTCCTCCGCTGCGGCCAGTGCAGCGGGGATGACAGGTGCGCCAGGATGGAGTGACGCCGCCCGATGAGTGTCGTCGTAGTCCAACGAGTGTGCCATCGCACCGTTGAGGAACGCGGCGTACGCGGGGCCCCGGACTCACCGGTCGTTAGAATTGTCGCACCGTCGCCGTCCTCGTCGAGGTTCTCGACCCCATCGATGAACGACTCGCTCGATTCGGCCCGAGTTCCGCTTCCGACCGCGATACCGATGGTATCGAGGATGAGGTGTTTCGCGTGTTCGACGACGGCGTCCGGGAGGTCGTCATACGCGAGCGACGCACAGAAATCTGCATACGTCTCTGTCGTGCTCATTGCTAACGTGTTAAGACACCCCGCACATACACTTAGTCCTTTGTCCACCGGTGCAACAGGAGTTATTTATCCGATGGGCAGGATTTGTGTGGTATGGCCCACCATACACCGGAGAAGCGTGACCGCCTTCGAACGCTCGCCAACCGACTCGGCTTGAACGTAAGTGATGAAGGAGTCGACGCAGCACTCGATACCGCCGACGAACTCGGTTCGGTGGTCCCCGAGTCCGCGACGGTCGAAACGCGGGAGTCGGTCGGGTCGATAGCCGACGACCCGAACAACGCGCTCCTCGAAGTGTACGACGAACCGCGCGTAGAGCGAGAGGAGGGTCCGCTCTCGAACGTAGATGTCGCCGTTAAGGACGTCATCGCTGTCAAGGACCTCTCGATGACGTGTGGGTCGCAATCGTTCTCGGTCGTCCCGTCCTACGACGCGACCGTCGTTGAGCGCCTTCTTGATGCCGGTGCCGCCATCGTTGGGAAGGCCAACACGGACGCCTTCGCGTTCGGTCCAACGGGCGAGTTCAGCGAATTCGGGAAGGTTATCAATCCTGCCGCTCCCGAGCGTGTCCCGGGTGGGTCGTCTAGCGGGAGCGCAGCAGCGGTCGGGGCCGGAACCGTCGATGCTGCACTCGGAACTGATACCGGAGGAAGCGTACGCATTCCGGCGGCCTGTTGCGGAATCGTCGGTGTGAAACCGACCCACCGGTCGATGTCCCGATATGGCTTCGTCGACCTCTCGCCGACGACGGACTGTATCGGACCGCTGGCGCGCAATGTAGAGACGGCCGCGCGGGTGCTCGACGTCATACGTGGCCACGACGTTCGCGACCCGTCATCCAGCCGTGTACCCGGGAAATCGGCCACTGATGCGCTCGACGAGCAGGGAGCGCTCGAGTTCGCGCTCCTATCGCCATTCGTCGAGCGGTCCTCGGACCGTGTCGCGTCGACCGTCTGTGGCGTTGCCGACGCGCTCGATGCACGCGACGATGCGACAGTCACCGTAACGGACCTCGACATCGGTGACATCGAGACGGCGTATCCGCTCACCATCGCAACCGAGTTCGCGTGGTTGCTCCGTCAACGCGGGACGATTCGCGGGCAGGGAACGCAGTACACGGAGGAGTGGCGTGAGACGTTCGAGTCGTTCACCGACAGTTTGAACGAACACATCGCGCTCCGGGTTCTTCCGGCCGCGTATCTGGACGAGCAGACCGACGGGCAATCGTACGTCGCTGCTCGCGAAGTAATCACCGAATTCCGCCGCCGTCTACACGACCTGTTCACCGAGTTCGACCTACTGCTTGCACCAACGCTCCGCGTCGTACCCCCGAAATATGGCGAAATCACGGCGACAGAGGGGATGGAAAACATTTCGGGGAACACGGGTCCGTTCAGTCTCACGGGTAACCCAGTCGTTTCGGTTCCGGCTGGCGAAGCAGACGGACTCCCAGTAGCGATGCAGGTCATCGGCCCTCACTTCGACGACGCACGCGCCATTCGGGGAGCAGCACTCGTCGAATCGGTATACGATTGCTGAACGTCGAAATATTCCGATTCTGCCAAATGCTGGCATGCAAAAACTTAACATGGTTGTTGATGACTCACAGTATAGGCTTCAGCCTGTGGTCGAAGAATGACAACTATTCAAATCGGAGTAGACGTAGGCGGTACGAATACGGACGTCGTCATGATCGGGGACGACATGGAAGTGACGCACAAACTTCCGACGACTGTCGACCCGTCCGAATCGAGCGCCGTCGGGGTCGCAGAAATCGCGGAGCAACACGCGATAGACCCCGCCGACATCGATACAGTCCTACACGGAACGACGGTCGGGACGAACGCACTCATCGAGAATGAAGGAGCGAGGACCGGGATGCTTACGACGGAAGGCTTCCGTGATGCCATCCACATCGGCCGCCACCGGAAGCTCCACACTTTTTCGATTCAGTTTGAACAACCACAGCAGGCAAATCCGATCGTCCCACGACGACGACGCAAGACCATCTCGGAACGAATCTATCCGCCCGGTGAGGTCGTCCGACCACTCGATGAGGACGAGGTTATCGAGGCGACACAGGAACTCGTCGACGACGGCGTAGAATCCATCGCTGTCTGTTACTTACACTCATACCTCGATACGACCCACGAGGACAGAACGAAGGAGTTGATTCAGGACCAGTTCCCGAGCGTAACGGTCAGCACGTCGAACGAGGTGGTAAACCAGTTCCGAGAGTACGAGCGCTTCACCACGACGGCCATCAACGCCCGTCTCGCCCCGGTGATGTCGAACTATCTCGACCGGTTCGAACGCCAACTCGCGGACTTCGGGTTCGAAAACGCTGACATACTCATCATGCAGTCGAGCGGTGGGATGGCGAGCGTTCGAGAAGTAACGAGAAAGCCCATCACGACGCTCCTCTCCGGACCCGCGGGGGGCGTCCTCTCGGGGCAGTTCTCCGGGGAGAAAGCGGACGAGGAGAAACTCATTACGCTCGACATGGGTGGGACGAGCGCCGACATCTCAGTCGTTCCCGGGCGACTGCTCGAACGCGACGCTCGCGACAGCAAGGTCGCAAACTACCCGACGGTCACGCAGATGCTGGACGTTGAGACCATCGGCAGTGGCGGCGGTTCTATCGCGTGGTTCGACCAGGCCCACGGATTCAACGTCGGGCCAAAGAGTGCGGGCGCAAACCCCGGCCCAGCGGCGATGAATCGTGGCGGCGAGCGACCGACAGTGACCGACGCACAGGTCGTCCTCGGACGCATCGACCCCGACGCGTTCCTTGGGGGCGACGTGGAGCTAAAACCAGAGCTCGCGCGGGAAGCCATCGAGAACCATCTCCTCGATGTCGTCGATCAAGAGCAGTTCTCGACGGTCGAACGCGCCGCGTTAGCCACGCTGGAGGTTGCAAACAGTAACATGTACCAGTCCATCCGCGAGCAGACCATCCGCCGAGGGTACGACCCACGGGAGTATACCCTTGTAGGGTTCGGCGGGGCGGGACCGATGCACACTGTCGACCTCGCTGAAGAACTCGACGTCTCCACCGTGCTGATTCCACCATCGCCGGGTATCGCTTCGGCGAGTGGCTTACTCACGGGTGACGTCAAGTACGACAATCAGGTAACGGTCAGCCAGCGGTTGAGTACGGTCAATGCGAATGAGGTCGACCAACGGTTCGAGGCGCTCGTCGAGCGGGGCACCGAGCAACTGCGCGGCGACGGTATCGACGTTGATGAACGGGCGACGTTAACGAAGTTGGTGGACATGCTATACGAAGGACAAGGCTACGAACTCACCGTCGAGTTCGACGGCACCGACGGCGATTGGCGCGAGCGTCTGCGCGAGCGTTTCGAGGAGAAACACGAGGTTGAGTACGGCCATTACTTCGAGGACGATCCCATCGAATTGCTGAACCTTCGTGTGTCCGCGAGCGCCGAGAGTATTCCGTACGAGCCGCAAACGGTCGATTCGAATGACGACGTAGAGGCGGCGAAGACGGGTGAATCGACGGTTGTCTTCGGCACATCCTCGAACCCGAAACCGCAGACTGTCGCCCGCTACGACCGTGACCACCTCGGTGCCGGTGGCGTTATCGAGGGACCAGCTATCGTCGACGAGTTTGACAGCACGGTGGTCATCAATCCCGGCTGGAACGCGGAGGTCCTGGAGAGCGGATCGATTCGACTAACCAACGACGGAGGTGCATGAACAATGATAACGGATGACAGTGACAAGAGAGCAGAAGAACAGCGCGGTCTTCTCGAAGAGCGCGAACTCGACCCTGTAACCCTACAGGTTATCGGTGGCGAGTTCGACACCATCGCCGAAGAGATGGGAAGCAAGATGATTCGGTCCTCGTACTCCTCGATTATCCGCGAGAGTGAGGATATCGGAGCGGGAATCTTCACACCCGAGTGCGAAGAAGTCGCCGAGAGCGACTATACGCCGATGCACGTCGGGTCGCTGCCGGGCTACTTGCGCGGCATGTACAAATGTATCGAGGAACGGGGAGAGGACGTTTTCGAGATAACCGAACCTGGCGACGTCTACTTTCACAATCACCCGTACTACGGTGCAAGCCACTCGCCGGATATCGCGGTGATCGTACCCATTTTCTACGACGACGAACTCGTCGGGTGGTCGGCCGATACCGCGCATATCCTCGACATCGGTACCGCTACCCCCGGCATCACGATTGACTTGTATGACGTGTATGCCGAAGGACAACTGTTCAAGGCGCGCAAAGTCATTAGTCAAGGCGAGCGCATCAAGCAAGTCTGGGACCACATTCACGACAATACACGGACGCCTCGAATGAACGAGGGCGATCTGCAAGCGATGATATCGGCTGCAGAAATCGGCCGTCAGCGGTACGTCGAACTCATCGAGAAGTACGGCCTGGAGACGGTTCAGCAAGCTGGTGACGACCTCATCTCGTACGCCGAGGACCTGCTCCGCAGTAAAGTCGCGGAACTCCCCGATGGCGAGTGGCACGAAACGGCCTATCTCGACGACGACGGCCGCAACCGTGACAAACGCATCAAAATCGACGTCAAGGTGCGCGTCGAAGGCGACGCGATCACCATCGACCTCACCGACTCGAACGACCAAGTTCCCACCGGGTTCAACTGTCCTGTCGACGGCGCGACGAAAGTGGCGGCGTACTTCACCCTTCGGGCACTCCTCATGGATACGTACGTCCACGACGAATACATCCCGCAGAATTCCGGGACGTTCGAGCCGATCAACGTCGAGACGCGAAAGGGGTCCATCTTTGACCCGAACCCGCCGGCCGCAGCGTTCGCACGAATCAACCAAGTGGATATGATGGGTGACCTCATTGTGAAGGCACTTCGTAACGCCGTCCCCGACCGCGTTATGGCTGGCAACGCGGCACAGGTGTTCTTCACCAGTTATAGCGGTCCCGAACCGGATTCGGAAGGTGACGAGTACTGGGTCTATCTCGAAGTGAACGATGGCTCCTATGGTGGCCGTCCGGACAAGGACGGTATCGACTGCGTCGGCGCGCTTATCCACAACACGCGTAATCGCCCCGTCGAGGACATCGAACTCTCGCATCCGATGCGAGTCGACCGGTACGAACTCCGTGAAGACGGTCACGGTGCCGGCGAGTTCCGCGGTGGACACGGCGTCTGCCGCGAGACGACATTCCTCATCGACACGGTGATGTCGACCGAAGGGGACGGTAAACATCACACGCCATGGGGTGCGTTCGGTGGTGAGGAGGGTGCCGGAGCGTCCATGTGGCACATCCGAACCGACGACCCTGACGGCAGTACGCCCGTGTTTTACTCTCAGCGCGACCAGATGCCTGACGAGATGGACTACGGCAGCGAGGTGAACGACGTGGACGAACTGTACACTAAGGTCACCGGCTACCAGTTCGAACCCGGCGACCACCTGATCGTGAAGTCGGCGATGAGTGGAGGATACGGCGACCCTCACGACCGCCCGGTGGAAAAAGTGTTTGACGATTACCGCGATGGACTCATCAACGAGGAAATCGCCCGCGAGGACTACGGAGTCGTCATCGAAGACGGTGAAGTGGACCACGACGCGACGGCTGACCTACGCGACCGCTGACGCAATCGGCGAAAATTATTTCGTCACGACTGTTGGATGGTATCGTATGACTCGGTATCCGAACGCGGCCGACCGGTTCGATTACCGGTGTGACGACTGTGGTGCCCGGATTCCACCGTTTCAGGGATTATACTGGTTTGTCCGCGACCGGACCGTCGATGACGGAGATGCTAGCGTAGAAGTCCCGTATTGTCCGAAATGTGGTGGCGAAACCATCGTTAGGCACGGTCGGTAGGTCTCGAAGCATCCACTGACCGAATGTATTTTGCAACCTTGGTCATCGGGAGCACGTCAGCGAACTTAGCGTCGATATCCCAGAGGTGAGCCTCGTGTTGCTCGGCCGACCGGTCGCCAACACACTCCTTCGGGACGACGGTCCGAAACCCACGCGCGGCCGCATCGTCGACGGACGAACGAATGCACCCGCTCGTCGAACAGCCGGTGACGACGAGCGTGTCGATTCCCATCGCGGTCAACATCGACCCTAACTCCGTGTCGTGAAACGCGCTGGCATGACGCTTATCGAGGATATGGTCATCGTCCTCGACGTGCAAGCGCTCATCGAGTTTCGTGGGGTATGACCCCGCTGTCCACTCCTTCAGCGCGGGTATCTTTTCGACCCAGAGACCGCCATCGACGGCGTCGGGATGGCGGTAGACGACGCGAGCGAACACGACCGGAACGTTCCGCTCATGGGAAATATCGATGAGTTCGTTGGTGTTTTCAATGACCTCCGACAGGTCAGAGCCGATGGGTTCATCCGGGTCTGTCTCCCCGTTTTGGAGGTCGACGACAAGCAGGGCCGGACGGTCGCCGACATCGTGAGTGTGGCCAACCATGTCGGCATCGTCGTACACTCGCTCTTTGTCAGACATTCGTGAACACATAACACATACCGACTAATAGTTTGTTGGGTATCAACGACCGTATTATCGTCCTGGTGAAGAGCCGAATAGCCCTTTCGTGACTATTGCTTGCAATCCCGCTTCTTGTAGTCAAAGCGCCGAAATGGGGTTAGTGTCTGTCGAACGGGAATGTACGCTCCCTTGACGGAGGCATCCGGATATACGACGGAAACCCCTCCGTCGATCCTCCAACTAAATGTTAGCTTGAATGAGATATTGTGAAAATACCAATACTGTGCTATTTACGACGAATTTGAAAAGCGAAATCGTGTCTCGTCTTCCAGTTTCCCCTCATAATAGTCGGATGTAGTGAAAATGTGTATTACTAACTTTTCAGCTGAATTGGCACTGTCTAGATAGGGAAAACCACGCACAGCGGTACGGTTGACGGGGTTCCCCTGTTCATAAGTGATTGATTATTGAGAGTGGCTGCGCCATGAGAAAACAGAATTCGACTGCTTCACCGAAGATGTAGTCATAATGGGACGAAGTGGTTCGTTAGCTGATCCCAGTAGAGGTGTTGCAACGGTACTTTACACCAGAATTGCTTAACTAGGCGGTGCCGTTGAATCGATATTGTTCGTCTTCATCCAAGACAGAGTTCGAGATTTTCGTTTCGGACTGATTTGTTCGACTGACAGAACGCTTATTTCTCTATTGTGTGTCTTGCTATGTATGACCGCGAACAGACCGGAAGGGATGGACGAGATCGACCGAATCGTCCTGGGCATTCTCGCATCGGACCCGCGAAAACCGTACTCTGATATCTCGAGTCTACTTGAAGAACGAGGATACGAAATGAGCAGTGAGGGAATCCGCTACCGGGTTCAGAACCTCTTCGATACGACTTCGACCTTTTTTATGATCGATCCGGAGGAGCATGATTGGTTGGTTCTTCGAACCGCCATCACCGTTGTAGACGAACCTGACGCGAAGGAACGAGCGATCCAAACGCTTCGGGACGACCCCTTCTGGTTCATCAGCTCTGGGTTCGGTTCGTTCGATATTTATGCGGTTGCGACGGCACCGACGACGAACCATGTTGATAACCTCCTCAACGACCTGCGCGGTATCGAACTCGTTGCTGATGTTGAGTATTTCATCGAGACGAACCGTACTATCGATATCAACAACTATCTCCCGATACCGGACCGCGTCTGACTATTGCTTAGTACGCTACCACGGCCGTTAGGCCGTGGCATTCATTCAGTTGTCAAGCGTACGCGCTTCCTCCCGCACCTAAAGTCGCGGGTATCCGCGCTGTGGTATCTATGAAAGGGATCGAACGATGTCTTCGTGAACCGTATTCTCCCCGTCAACGTTGACTTCCCATTCCTATCAGAAGTATTTTATCTCTCTACGGGTGTCCCTTACTAGGTAGGACCGTTTGAGGAGCGAGCGGTTAGGACAGAGTGCGCAGACAGTAGCCGCCCTGACGGATGTCGTCGTTCATTCCCATGCGATCGAGTATACGCTCAGTGAGACAACGGAGATGTTCAGCTATTCGTCGTAGGACGTCTATATCAAGCTATTCTACAGAGTAATTATCGGGCGTCTGATAGCATCGACGACCCGCTCACAACGAAGTCATCGAGGTTCGCCATTGATAGGATCGCTATGACAATTAATCCTGAACAATATTGTATAAATAGAACAATACCATTCGGTGTGAGGTCACTTCTTTTCGTCCGATTATTTGGGAAGCAGTGTATCGATACAGTGGCCGCACTTCTGCATGGACTCCGCGAGAATCACGGCGCCGGAATTGGCGTGATCCCGAGTTAAAATCTGACTGACGGGCTACAGGCTCTCGATTAAAACACAGTCGTTTAATAAATCCATTTACTGATTAATTATACTATTATTGGCTTTGGATATTTTACATTGGCTATCTCTCTCCTTCATGGGTGGAATTCAGTCGACCACACTCACCATTATTGTATATGTAGTGCAATACTATGCCCGTTAGAGACCCCATCAATCACTGGTCAGAAGAACCCAAAATCAAGCAATTCTCACCTATCTAGTGTCCGTCTTCGATGTGAACTTGTTCGTTGACTGATTTTACTTAAAGTATTTTTGAATCTCACAATTATTATTGTCGAGCTTAATAAAATATACTTATCCTCGTCCCGTTCATATCTTGGAAGGATGAGTGGAGAAAAAGACGCGGAGGGAGGACGCTCCGAGACGGAAGCGAACGGAGAGAGCGGAACGACCAAGCGACGAACGTTCCTGAAAGGTTCGATGGCGACCGCTGGGGTAGGCATCGTGTCCGCGAGCGCGGGCGAGGCGTCGGGTGACGCGAGTAACGTGAAACAAGGGTCGGGAACCGTTGCGACGGCGACCGGCGACCAGATGGTCGCCACTGTTCACCCGCAAGCGACGCGGGTTGGTGCGGACGTCCTCGCCGAAGGTGGCAACGCGGTCGATGCCGCCGTTGCGACGCAGTTCGCACTCAACGTGGTTCAACCGCACAGTTCCGGCATCGGCGGCGGTGGGTTCATGCTCGTGTACTCGGCCGACGAGGACGTCGTGTACGCGGTCGATAACCGCGAGCGCGCACCGCTCGGTGCGACGCCAGAGATGTTCCTCGACGACGACGGCGAGCCGATTCCGTTCGAAAAGCGACACACCAGCGGTCAGGCAGTCGGCGTCCCGGGGACGCTCCGTGCCTGTGACGTGGCGCTCAAACGATTCGGCTCGAAGTCGATGCAGGAACTCATCGACCCTGCAATCGCGCTAGCGTCGAACGCCTGTCCCCGTGTGACCGTCGACGCTCCGTTGGCCGAATCCATAGCCAACAACGTCGACCTGTTCAACGACGCGGCGCGTTCGGTGTTCGCGCCGAACGGCGACCCACTCCAGGAGGGCGACCCGCTCGTGCAACCGGACCTGGCCAAAACTTTCCGCCTCATCCGTGACGAGGGCATCGGGGCGTTCTACAAGGGTGAAATCGCGGAAGCGACCGCCGAAACGGTCCAGCAGAGCGGCGGCAGTATGACCGTCAACGACCTCGCGGGCTACAACGTGACGATGGACCATCCCGAACACGTGGAGTTCGGGGACGTGACGATTCGGACGATGTCCCTGCCGAGTTCCGGCGGACTCACCATCGGCCATATCCTGAAACTTCTCGAACCCTTCGACCTCGGGCAGTACGATTCGCGGTCCTTCGAGCGCTACCACGCGCTCATCGAGGCGTTCCACCTCGCCTATGCAGACCGCGGTGCGTACATGGGCGACAAACTGTTCGCCGATGCACCGTGGCAGGGACTCTTCGACGAGGAGTACGTGAAGCGACGCCGCCGACGCATCTCGTTCGACGAGGCCGGACCGGAGCGCTCGCCCGGCGACCCGTGGTCGTTCCAACCGGGGAACCCCTATCGGGTCAGTCCGCTCGCGGATTCCGGGACGGGCGAGCGCCGAGCGACAGACCTTTGCTCCGACAAGGGACAGACGACGCACTTCACGGTCGCGGACAGCGACGGAAACATGGTCTCGTGGACCAGCACCATCGAGCAGTTCTTCGGCACGAAGATGATGGTGCCCGGCTACGGATTCATGCTGAACAACGAACTCACCGACTTCGATGCCGTCCCCGGCGGACCGAATCAGGTCCAGCCCAACAAGCGGCCGTTGAGTAGTACGAGTCCGACCATCGTCTTCCGTGACGGCGAGCCGTACATGACCGTCGGTTCCCCCGGTGGGAAGACGATTATCACAACCGTCGCTCAAGTGTTGCTTAACGTCGTCGAGTACGGAATGAGTCTCCAATCGGCTATCGCCGCCCCGCGTATCTACGCCGACGTCGACCCGTCGGTCTATTGGGAAGATGGCCTCCCGAAGGGAGTGCGAAAGAAGCTCCGTGCCCGCGGCCACAGGTTGAACGACGAGCCCACCCAACTCGGCAACGTGCAGGCGATTCGGGTGCTCGATTCCGGGAAGTACCGGGGCGCAGCGGACGGTCGACGGAACGGTGCCGTCTACGACGGGTCCAAGTAGCCTTCCTACCGCCTCCGGTCGTATTTTCGACGATAGCGATGCGATATCCGTGTCGAATGGGAATGAGGACAGGGTCAATTTCATCAAAATTGACAGCAACGATTTAAATAAAATACTAGTACTGAATAATTATTAATACTGAAAGGGAGTATGATAGGATGGCACTCCGTGCCGTGTTATCAAGTGCACGACGAACGTACCCACTCAACCGAATTGGACCGCTCGAAAGACATGTCGATTTCACGCCGCCAGTTCGTCAGACTGTCCGCTGCAACGGCCGGTGCAGTGTCGCTCTCGAAGGGTGTCGCCGCCGATTCAACGTCGTCGGCGCCAACGGAACTCTACGATTTCGTCCTCGGTCGCGTCGATGAAGAGTACGAGATTCCGACGTTGGTCGAACTGCGCCGACCGGCGTTCGACGCGCTCGAACCCTACTCGGACGACTATTTCCGGACGACGACGGACCCAGCAATCGCGGCGTGGCTCCGACTGACGCCGACGGAAGCGCGAGACGTGGCCGAACTCGATGCCGTCGATACCCTCAAATACTCGCCAGGGTCGAATCCGTTCTGGCGACTCGGTGAGTACACGAACGGCGCCTTCCCGCCCGTCGATGACAGCGTCGATTACATCGACTACGAACAGATGGTGGACGGAATCCACCACCTCGAAGCCGAGCACAGTGACCGAGTTCGCGTCCGCTCGTGGGGGCAGAGTCCGGGACACGAGAACCTCTTCGAAGAGACGGCGTCCGACCCCCAAGAATTGTGGGTCGTCGAGGTGACGAACGATATCGACGACGAGGGAGCGTTCCAGGAAAAGGAGAAGGTGTTCTTCTCGTTGAGCATTCACGGTGACGAACGGTCGGGTGCGGAGGCCGGTTCCCGGTTCGTCCAGCGACTGCTCGATGGTGACGAGCCGACGGTCGAGGCGATGTTGGACGACGTCGTCCTCCTGTTCGCGTACACGAATCCCGATGGGTTCTCTGCGCGTCGACAGGAGTATCTCGTCAACGACGACCCGATAGGGGACCCCGAACCGGAGAACAACTCCTTCAAACGAGTGACCGGAACCGGTGTTGACCCGAACCGCGGATATCCGACGGTCGGGTGGATCAATCCGGCATACTATCCCGCCGAGCCGAACGGAAGGGACTTGCAGGACGATATGCCGGGTGTCGACGACGACGTTCCGACGTCGCCGAAGGAGTACGAGGAAATCGTGCCCGACTCACTCGATATCGTCGAGGCGCTTCGAGGGTACGACAACCTCAACTACGGATCGGACCTCCACGGGATGTTCTGGTCCTCGAACTTTATCGAGGGACTCATCGTCAACGACCAATATGACCACGGCGAACTCCACGACATCTACGAACTCAATCGACGGGCGAATATCCGGGTCCAAGACGAAATCGAGAGTGACCTCAACGCCCGCCGTGAGCAGTTCGAGGCCCTGAATAGGGAGTATCTCATCGATGGCTACGGTGTCCCTCCGGAGTACGTTGACCGATACGACACTCCCGTTCCGGAATCGGGGTACGAATACGGCACCATCTTCGATACGATTCAGTATACGACCTCGGGGACGCTCATCAGTTGGATGAGCCACCCGGAGGACCAGGGCGGCCTCGGGGTCACGATGATGGCTCACGAGATGGGGTGGGATAACCGCGTCTTCGACCGGATGGTGTTCCGACCGTGGTTGGTAGACCTGCAAGCGCGTGGGTTCCAAGAGGTGATTCGAACCGTCACCGAACACGCCGCGAACGACGTGACCGCCGACATCCGAACCGGCAACGCGACGACCGCATACGTCGAAACCGATTCGCTCACGCGCCGGTCGAGTACGCTTTCGTTCGAGGATATCGATACGACGACGGCCAGGGAAAAGCTCGGGGTCGGCAAACAGTGGACCGCATCGAGCGTTTCCGTTCCGGACGGAACGCACGAACTCTCGATAACCGTCGATTCGCCGACCGGCCCCATCCTCACGAAACTCCGCGACGCGAGCGGACGGGTCGTGCGCTCGCACGACTCCGCTAGCGACCGGCCACGACGGACAGCCGAATGGTCGATTCCGACGCCATCCAGCGGCGAGTGGACGGTCGAGGTAAAAACGCTCGGTGGCGAGCGGGAGGGAACGGCGACGGTCGATCAGACGGTCATCAGCAGTACCGCGACCACCGTGACGTCCCCCGACCCCGAGTCAGTCTTCGGGTACGAACAACGGAGCTACAGTGTCTCCCCGCTCGCCTACTTCCCCGATTACAAGGCGTACATGGCCGACGGGCGGGGGCGGAAAAGCAGGGAGACGCGCGGTCATCACGGACAGAACGGGAATCGAGGACAGCACGGCAACGGTAACATCACTGATGAGATGACGGGGCTAACCGTCGAAGACATCAAAGACGGTGCGCTGTTTCGCGGGCGGAGCAGCCAACTCGCCGTCGAAAACCTCGTCATCTCTCACGCGGATGGAGCCGATGACGACGCGTACGTCCGGGAACTCGACCGATTCGTCTCGAACGGCGGAAACCTCGTTCTCACCGACGCCGGTGTCACTCACCTCGGACTCCTGGAAAACGACTTGGCCGCGGGGATTACGGCGGCGGACGTTACCACGTTCGAGAGTGAAATCCCTCATTTCGACCAACGTAACGATGACCATCCGTTGCTGATGGGAACGCGGAACGTCCAGCGTGAATTCTACAACGTCCCCCCGCTTGGCTATCCCATCGCCAACGCCCCCGCGACCGGCGTTGCTCCCACGGCCTTCGAGGATGCGGGCGGAACGGTCGCCGGTGTTACCGACGGTCAGGAGCAGCTTGTGACCGCAGGCTCGATACGCCGCGAGGATGGTTCCGGGATTCACGTCATCGGTGGGATGTTACCGCCTGCGTACCAACGCGTTGCCCATCCCTTCGGCATGCTGGAGTACACGGCTACGTTCCTGTCCCATACCATGCTCACGAACGCGCTCGGATTTACGCAACGTCGATACGTGAACGGTGACCTTGTGGAGACGTTCGGCACGCTCGATTGAGGCCGCGAGTACCGCGTTTCGACTCGCTTTCGACCGTCGTACGACGGGGAAATCTCCCCGTCGGTTCTTTCCGATTCGTTTCTCGACGTGCGGTCCGCGACGCTCACGTAGGGTTCCGGGTACCTGATTCGATTACGATTTCGCCCGCGTCGTCGAAAGATACCATACGGTGAGGTGGCGCGAAGACGTCCAGATGGCACATTCGTTCGACCGGAATCAGCATCGACTTACCCGAATTGGGGATGGTGTACCGAACTACTGTCAGTTATACAATCACAGGTATTGATATCGTGTGGTATCATTTAGCATGATGTCGATGTCCATTCAAGGTACTGATCAGGAAGCCTGGGAGGACTCGCTCGTCAAATCGAGGGGTGCTCGTCTCGCTGACCTCCTCTTTTTGGAAGAGGGTCTGAAAATGCTCTCGTGGTTTCTCATCGGTGGTGTGTTCGTCACTCTGGTCGTCGTTCGTCTGCTCGGCCGGTATCACGTTCCCCTCGAGTTACTGCTCCTCTTCTCCGTGGGACAGGGGTGTTTCCTCGTCGGAATCTATTATCTGACCCAGATATCCGCGCCGTCGAACGACCGTCCGCTGTACGATTCGTCGGACTAACGCGACCCTGTGGGAACGGTCGCCGGTCCCGACGGTCCGTTAGTTCGCACTCCGAGTTGGAAGAGGGCCATCGAGTCGACCACTGCCACACTACACGGACATCGTATGCGTCGTCGGCTACCGTACCGCCGTTTTCATCCGTGTCGATGGATAGCACCATTCACTGTAATTTTATACTATGGTGACACGAGGAACGTAATACGCGAGGTTGTCAGTACATGATTCCTTCACCGACGTAGCGATTCCCGTCTCTCGCTTCGCTCGTCCACCGAGCTACGTTTAGACCGATAGCAGTGGTTACGAAGGCGGACGCACTTCGAAGGGCGGTCAGCCTGCCCTCGATGTCACGGGGGACCATCGCCGCACCGCGTAAGTCGTGAGAGCGTCGATCCCGAGCTCGCTTCCGATGGCTACGTAGCGGCATCGCTGTCGCAACTACACTCGCCGTATCGCACGCATATCGACCGAATAAGAGGTACATATCCATGAGGCAAGCACCAAGACGATTGCCACACGAACGACCCCATCGTCCGGCCGACCGGACACCGCCTGCCCGACGTGCGCCGAGAGACACGACCCTCGTGTCTCTGTTCGGACTCACCCTGCTCGGAATGTACGGGCTCATACTGGCCGCTGCTCCCGTTCTCGGCGCAGTGGTCGTGGCGTTCTCCGTGATACCTACCATCTCGGTCGTCGGCCCCTACGTCGTCGTTCGAGTCGTCACTTTGGGACTCGAACGAGGGCGAGACGCCCGGCAACCGATACGGACTATCACCGGGTTGTCCACGGACGCGGAGTCTAGACGAATCGACGACTGAATGCTGCGTCTTCGTATTCGCTCCCGCTCCGAATCGCCCCCACCGAAACAGTTTAGCATTATTTTTCCGAACACCGGCCTATGACGATTGAAGATTCCGTCCCGCAAACGGAGTGCGGTTCCGCTACGAAACGGCAGAGGGACGGTCGAACGATTCTCACCGGTCGACGGGTCGAGCGGAGATTGCCAGTGAATTGGGCGGGAGCGCCGTAACAGATGGTCGGCGAAGCTCGCCAACCGGAGACGGAGACCGGTCCCCTCGACGGAGTCACCGTTCTCGATGCGTCTCGCGTCCTCGTCGGTCCGTTCTGCACGATGCAGTTGGGCGACCTCGGCGCGGACGTCATCAAAATCGAGCGACCGGAGACGGGTGACCAGACCCGCGGGTGGCACCCGCCGACGTACGGGGAGTCGGACGAGAGCGCGTACTACCTCAGCGTGAACCGCAACAAGCGCTCGATGACGCTCAACCTCGCGAGCGAGGAGGGACAAACGGTCTTCCGCGACCTCGCCAGCGAAGCCGACGTCGTCGTCTCGAACTTCCGTGTTGGCACGATGGAGAAGTGGGGACTCGATTACCAGACCCTCCGAGAGGACAATCCCGGCCTCGTCTATTGTGCCCTCTCGGGATACGGCGAGTGGGGGCCGGACAAAGACCGACCCGCGTACGACCTCATCATGCAAGCAGAGGGCGGACTGATGAGCATCACCGGCGAGGCGGACGGCTCGCCTGTTCGAGTGGGCGTGGCCATCGCCGACATCGGCGCGGGGATGTACGCGACCCAAGCCATCCTCGCCGCACTGCTCGAGCGCGAACTCGGGGACGGAACGGGACAGAAGGTCGATGTCTCGCTCCTCGACGGTCAGGTTGCGTGGATGAGCTACATGGCCTCGAACTACTTCGCCACGGGAACCCCGCCCGAACGAATGGGGAGCAAACACCCGACGCTCGCCCCGTATCAAGCGTACCCGACGGCGGATGGGTACGTGGTCATCGCGGTTCCGTCGCCCAACCTCTGGCCGAAGTTCTGTCGTGCCATCGACCGCGAGGACCTCATCGACGACGAGCGATTCCGCGACAACGCCTCTCGCGTCGAGAACCGCGACGAACTCGATGCACTCCTCGAACCGACGTTCGCGGAGTTCACGACGGCAGAAATAGTGGAGACGATGGACGACCACG
The DNA here is from genome assembly GCF_001723155.1 of Haladaptatus sp. W1. Classification (NCBI taxonomy): domain Archaea; kingdom Methanobacteriati; phylum Methanobacteriota; class Halobacteria; order Halobacteriales; family Haladaptataceae; genus Haladaptatus; species Haladaptatus sp. W1. The sequence continues at coordinate 1,812 of NZ_MEIH01000011.1, read as the reverse complement.
GCGTCCCGGCGACCGACGTCAAGGATATGCAGGATGTCTTCGACAATCCACAAGTGAATGCGCGAAACATGCAGTGGTCGGTTTCCCATCCGACCGCGGGCGACGTCGAGATGGCGGGCAGTCCGATGCACCTCTCGAAGACGCCGACGCGGGTTCGCGCGCACCCGCCACTCCTCGGCGAACACACGGAAGCAATCCTTTCTGAATTCGGCTATACGGAGGCGGATATCGAGCGACTGTCCGACGAGGGCGTTCTCTGACGCTCGTCACGTCTCGATGCTAGACCCCTTCGTCGGGCGGTTAGGCTTGCTTTATTAGCTCGTCGATGATGGCGTTCGCGCTGGCGAGATTCGTCGCCAGTGGCACGTCGTGAACGTCACACACCCGTAGGAGCGCGTTGATGTCCGGTTCGTGCGGTTGGGCGGTCAACGGGTCGCGGAGGAATATCACAGCCTGACAGTCTCCGGTGGCTACCGCGGCACCGATCATCATATCTCCGCCGAGCGGTCCGGACGCTTTCGGCTCGACTTCGAGGTTGGTGTTCTCGTTGATTCGCTGTCCGGTCGTTCCGGTTGAGATGCAGTCGACGTCCGAAAGTTGGTCGATGTTATCTCGGACGAACTCGACCAAATCGGGTTTCTTCTCGTCGTGTGCGATGAGCGCGATTCGCATACAGTGGCGTATCACCCGTAGTATCTTTACATTACGGCCGTAGAACCCTCGCTGAATGCGGTTCTGGCAGGCTATCCAACGACGTGACGCGATTCGAGGACCCTATGCGCGATGGTCGCGTGGCGAATTCCCCGGAAGTCGGTTCGTCGTGTACAACCCTGCGAGGACGACGATGACACAACCGACGAGCGAGGCGAGGCCGATAAACACGACGTCGAATCGATAGCCCGCTTCGGTGAGCAGACCGACGGTTGCAGTGCCGTTCGCCTCGACTAGCAGGGAAATACCGGTGAACGCCGCGTAGACGACGCCGCGATTCTCGTCTGACAGCGAGTTGAGGAAGTAGGTGTCCAAGGCCGGAAACAGGCTGTGTATCGAGTACCCGATGGCGACCGAGACGACGGTGAGCGCGACGATGCCACCGGCGGCGGTGAGCGCGACCACCGACACCACGAATCCCGTCAGTATCGCGAGGATGTACGGGACGATGGGGAGGCGATCGGCGAGCCGGCCGCCGAACCAGAACGCGGGTAGGCCGGCCGCGAACACGACGGTGAGCAGGAGGTTCGCCGTCGTCGTCGGCACTCCCTTCGACGAGTCCAGATAGACGACGTAGAAGTTGAACAAGCCCTGCCACAGGAATCCCGCGACGCCGACCATCAGGAGGCCGACCGCGATGAGTCGCCAGTGGGAGCGCACGGCGGACAGAAACGCGCGGTCCGGGGCGGACTCGTCGGCGATTCGGGACCCGCGAACGATGCTCGCCAGCACGATGCTGAAGACGACTGTGACCGCTGCGAGCAGGATGAACACCGTCCGCCACGAGGAGACGAGTAAGATTCCGACGACGATGGTGGGGGCGAGGACCGCCGCCAGTTGCGACGCTGCACCGTGGATGCCGACGGTTCGCCCGACAGCGTCCGGATATAGTTCCGCGATTAGCGGCACGGCGGCGACGAAGTAGGCACCGCTGGCGACGCCGAGTAGAAACGTCCCGACGCGAAGCGAGGCGATGGAATCCGCGACCGCGATGAGTCCCGACGACCCGGCGAGGACGAATCCCGTCGCCAGAACGGCCTGATACCGCGGGATGCGGGTGAGGACGTATCCCATCGGAATCCTCGGAGCGCGGTGCCGAGC
>NZ_MEIH01000010.1:0-2485 GCF_001723155.1 Haladaptatus sp. W1 | reverse complement strand
GGAGGGACACCACGTCGAATGTTACCACGTTTCTCTGAACCCCCCCACCCCTTCGTTTCGGGTGGAACGAGGAAACAGTGTGGTGGGGGAGGGGGGCTATTCTAGGACAGGAACCTTTATTACACAATCTAGCCAACAATATCCGCAAACTAGAGTCATTTCTTTTCTAGAGTGGGGTGTACCCTGTAACTTACCTCCAACCGACACCCCACACCCCACCTTTCGCCGTTTCCACCCGAAACGAAGGGGTGGGGGTGTGTCCCAACGAGTAAAAACAATAACACATCCACCCGTCTCCAGCAACGAGTCATCTCAAGTCCAACGTTAGAGCAACACCTCCTCGTGTTATCTCTTCACGTGCTCACTGACACCGTAGAACATGGGTGCTGGTAGTTCTCTACCGTTCTCTTTCCTTTCATTTTGTCTCTATTTTCCATCCGTTGCGTGAGAATCGTCCAGTCGTTTTCGCCCACGTAACCCGAGAACCCCTTCGTTTCCAGTGGAAGTCGTTCCCCGAGCACGGCCGTTGAACAAAAATTCGATGCGGCGAGAAAAAGACGGACCAGGAGCAACGAAAGTACCTCCCAGTTCGACCATCGACCCGGGGTCCGAGAGGACGGCTCCGTCCTCGTCGACTACAGCCTCCGGTGACCGAACCGACCCTAACCAGGCAGCGGGATAGACCACCAGTCAGATTAACGGAACGGATCACCTTCACCTGTAAATTACGCGGATGTATTCCGCAGACGAGCGTGATTCGTTTCACGTCCTTGGTGATGAAACAACCACTAGATAGGTGTGCATCTGTAGAATATAATCCTTGTAGGAATCGCCTATCGATCGTAGGTACACGGGCAGTGGATCGTGCTACCACAGGAATCCGATACGACCCCTTAGTTGGTATCCGCGAAGCAATTAAATCCGACTGTGACTGTATCAACTGCGTTCCCGGACTTGTCTATCGCGAGAATCCGGTACTGACCGTTGTACGGTCGGGGACCGATGTACTGCTGGTACTGGAGTTGTCCCGGCGAGACGCCCAGCTTCTTCTGCATGACATCGGTGTCCAAGGGGGAGACGGGAATCGTGTACTTGAGTTGGCCGGACGGGTCGTAGAGCCGGAGGCTGGTCACATTCTGGTGTTTTACTTTCTCGACGGAGAGTGGGATGGTGAGGTAGACATTTCCGTCGTGAACGGTAGCCATCGCACCACCATCAAGGACATCCCCATCACCATGCTGGGAGGCACTCGTGTGGCAGTCAATCGTATCCGAACCGCCAGATTCCGATCCGCTACAGCCTGCGAGACTGATAAGCGCGAGACTGGAAGTGCCGGCAAGGACCTGTCTGCGAGAGATCATACTGAGGGCATTCCCCCGGATGGAATTAACTATTCCGCAGGAAGCCTGCAGATGAGGCTTTTCATCCGCTAACAGATGGATAAGTCGGTCGTCTATACCTGGCGAAAGTAGGGTGGTCCGTAACCGATACGCGCCCTGAATCTTGCAAAGACTTGACGACCTACCGAGCTACTATCAGGAAGTATGTGCAAGATACAGAGCGTCTATTGTTCACGCTCGTCAGACGAGGGAGCGTTTGATTCAATCACGGTCTCATAGCCAGCGCGGGCCTCTCGTCTGAATATGTAGATAAGTATGGCGACGACAGCGACGGCGGTGAAGGCTACAGGGCCGAGGAAGAACAACACCGTTGCAAGAAGAAGACACAGAAGGAAGAGTGGCCAATCATCGGAGCTTACAACGGTAGTCATAGTGTAAATTACTTCACAAGCATGCATAAGCTTTGTTCCACGAACCTATCTGCCAGCGGGTAGGGTATGGGAGATACGCGCTGTGTATCTCGCACGACGTTTCTGACAGTCACTGGTGAATAAAGAGAACCTATGTCTGGATTCTTTTGCGAATCTCTATACGCAATAGTCGTTCATATCGCGACGATAACGACGAAACAGTCGTTCAGTAGGTATGGAAATTGGACGTAGAAGATCGGTTGATTACAATTTCTCGTTATCCATTCTAATCGCGGTCAAACTGAGTTCGTAGTCGATTCTCCCTCGTCTTCGATATTGTTCTGAGATTCGCCCTGGCCATTCTTTTGCTTGTATTCTCGCCACTCGTACCAGAGGACGAGGAGAGTGAGGCTGATCAACGCGCCTATCCTCTGCTCGTTGACAATGCTCCCGACGAGACTGAAAATCAAGAGGAATTTCACTACACCGCTAGTCGAAATATTCATACTATTAACTCCAACTCATCCTCGAAATGTGTATCGTCAGAGAAATGATTTGAGACTGATTTCGTCATGACTCGAGAGGTATTGCTCAATATCCGATTCACGCCATCCCAACGGCGATACCACACTCGCTGCTGCACGAACCAACAACTCCCGATAGAACCCGACATCATACTCACCAAGTTCCTCACTCGCCAACTCTACCCGCTCTCGCGACTGCTTCGCATCATCA
>NZ_MEIH01000009.1:0-9953 GCF_001723155.1 Haladaptatus sp. W1 | reverse complement strand
TTCGAGGTGGTCCCGGAACACGTACACGTCTCCTCGTCCCGGAATAACGGCCGACAGTCGTTCATCTTACGTTGTATTCCTCGTAATTTGATAAAAACATCTCTGGTTGTGACGAGCGAAGACGAAGCTCTTAAACCCGCCAACCGGGAACGTTCGATAACTCGCTGGGAAACGGGCACCAGTGGGCACCTGCAACTGCAGGACGGAATGTGGCGTGGTCGATTGTGAATCGATTCCACGCTGAACCACTCAACGCCCGTGGTGATAGACCATGGCAAAAAGTTTCTACTCCCACATTCGGGACGCATGGAAGGACCCGGACGACGGCAAACTCGCCGAACTCCAGTGGCAACGAAAGCAGGACTGGCGCAAGCAGGGTGCCATCGAGCGAATCGACCGCCCGACCCGCCTCGACCGCGCCCGCTCGCTCGGCTACAAGGCCAAGCAGGGCGTCGTCGTCGCACGCGCAAGTGTCCGCAAAGGTGGCGCACGCAAACAGCGACACAAGGCCGGACGCCGTTCCAAGCGCCAGGGTGTCAACCGCCTCGGACGGCGGAAGAACATCCAGCGCATCGCGGAAGAGCGCGTCAGCAAGAAGTACCCGAACCTTCGCGTCCTCAACTCCTACTGGGTCGGCGAGGACGGCAGCCAGAAGTGGCACGAAGTGATTCTGGTGGACCCCGAACATCCCGCCATCCAGAACGACTCGGACCTCAACTGGATTTGTGACGACTCGCACCGCGGCCGCGCACAACGTGGCCTCACGAGTGCAGGACAGCGAAACCGCGGTCTCCAACAGCGCGGCAAGGGTACCGAACACACCCGTCCGAGCAACACCAGCGGCAAGGGCCGCGGCAAGTAACACCGCCGTTCGCGGTTCGGAACTCGAATTTATTGTATCGGTGCGACGACCTGCCAGCGATTGCTATCGATTGACGAGTCGGAGCGGATACGACGGATGCGAAAACGAGGGTCGAATTGCCCAGACCCATCTCAACGATTATCACCTCGGCGACCGTTCGTCGTACGCGATGGGGGAGTCCGAAGCGGAGGGTCAGGCAACGGGGACGGAGACGGAAGGGATGGCCCGATTGGCGGGGTTCAGCGACGGCGTCTTCGCCATCGCCATCACGCTGTTGATACTGAACATCGAGGTGCCCGAATCGACTGCTTCGGCGGCGGTCGCGGTCGCACAGGTGATACGCGAGTGGCCGGACGTGTTGAGCTACGTCATCAGCTTTCTCGTCATCGGCAACTACTGGATCGTTCACCACAGCATCTTCGAGGACGTCGATAGCTACGACCGACGGTTCCTCTGGTTGAACGTCGTCTATCTCATGTTCATCGCATTCATTCCCTTTTCCACCTCGTTGCTCGGCGACGTTCCGGGACGTTTTCCCGTCATCGTCTACGCCGGGACGCTCACGCTGACGAGCATCGTCCTCGCCGTTCTCTGGCGATACGCGTGGACGTACGAGCTGCTCGACGGCACGGTCGACGGCGAGAAAGTGCGCGACGTCACCGCCGGTATTCTCACGCCCGCCGTCGTCTTCGCCGGGTCGATTCTGGTGTCCTTCGTGAGCGCGCAACTGGCGATGTACTCGTGGTTGCTCCTCTTATTCGCCGATTCCGCACGGGAGCGGTTGCTCAGGGAGAGAAACCGCTCGGGGGAGACACGATGAAATATGAGGGTACGAGAGATGTGAAACTGGTTCGACCCATTGGAAAACCACTCGAATGAATCGTATTTTGCGATATGAAATGGTTCGAGTCGGCGGCGGACGTTGACCGTTCGGTCGGCAATGGTCATCCGATAGCGGACCGTGAGACGTCACGCTACGCTCACGAGCCGAGGCAGCGCGAGAGAAAAGATAACCGTCGAAAACCGGACTACTGGATTACTCCTCGGGTTCGCCGACCTTCACCAACTGCTTGCCGATGTTCTCGCCCTCGAAGAGACCGAGGAAGGCGTCGGGGGCGTTCTCCAGACCCTCGGTGACCGTCTCCCGGTATTCGATTTTACCCTCGGAGATCCACTGGCCGAGCTGTTTCGCACCCTCCGCAAAGCGCGGCGCGAAGTCGCCGACGAGGAGACCCTCAACCGTCGCGCGCGTCTCGATGAGTTTACCGAGTTTGCGCGGTCCGGTGGGCATGGAGGTGGCGTTGTACAGCGCGATTTGGCCGCACACGGCGACGCGTGCATCGACGGTGAGTTTCGAGAAGACCGCATCCGTGATTTCGCCGCCGACGTTATCGAAGTAGCGGTCAACGCCCTCAGGTGCGGCGTCGTCGAGCGCCGCGCCGTAGTCGTCCACGTCCTTGTAGTTGATTCCGACGTCGAAGCCGAGGTCGTCTTCGAGGAAGGAGACCTTCTCGTCGGACCCGGCGAAGCCGACGACTTTGGCGCCGGTGAGTTTCGAAATTTGGCCGACGACGGAGCCGACAGCCCCCGCCGCACCGGTGACGACGACGGTATCACCAGCGCGCGGTTGGAGGACTTCGCGGGTGCCGAAGTAGCCGGTCAGCCCCGGCATGCCGAGGACGCCGAGCGAGGTTGAGATGGGTGCGAGGTCGGGGTTGACCTGCTGGAGTTCCGGGCCGAGGGCGGTAACGTAGTCGGCCCATTCGAGGTTGCCGGTCACGATGTCGCCAGCCTCGAAGCCAGCGCCGTTGGATTCGACGACTTCGCCGACGACGCCGCCCTCCAGCGGCTCGCCGACCTCCCACGGTTCGGCGTAGGACTCTCCGGCGTCCATCCGACCGCGCATGTACGGGTCCACGGAGAGGTACAGCGTTCGAACGAGCGCCTCGCCCGGCCCCGGTTCCGGGACGTCTTCTTCGACTAACTCGAAGGTGTCTCGGTCGGGCGTTCCACTCGGGCGCTTCGACAGCAAGAATTTTCGATTCGTCGCCATGCTGAACAAATACTGCGCGCACGGATAAGGGGGCTGTGGCGGAAGCCGCCTTTGCCGCTTACAGGACGGTACCGAGTGACACGAGGACGACCACGACGTGGAAGGTGACGTGACCGACCATCGCCGATTCGAGGCTCCCCTGCCAGTAGAGCCACCCCAAGCCGACGCCGACGAGCGCGTTGAGGGAGACGGCAAGCGCGCCCAACGCGGGCGTGAACGCCGGGGACGTTGAGAGCACGGGAAGGTGTCCGGCCCCGAAGGCGAGCGCGGAGACGACGACGGCCGTCCACATGACGCCCGAGGACGGTCGGTCGCCGCCGACGAGTTTCCAGACCAGCCACACGACGAGCGTCATGAAGCCGTATCGCACGAGCAACTCCTCGGTGATTCCCCCGTAAAGGAACCGGGTGGGGACGGTTGCGATGACGGAGAAGACGGTCGAATGGAACCCTCCTGCGACGCCGAGCGACGGAAGGTCGGGCGCGACCACCGCGAGCGCACCGTCGAGGGCGAGCACGGTGACGGCGAGGGCGACACCGACGCCGACCGCCGCGGGGAGTTCCTCGGCGAACAGGACCGGCGGCTGCGTCCGCCCGACGAGTCGGTAGAGGACGTGCGAATGTAGCTTCACGCGCGGTGCGAGCGCCGTCCCGACGAGACAGGCGAGCGCGAGCAGGACGAGAGGTTGTGCGATACCGATGAAAAAGAGGGAAGGAGTCGGTGTGTCGGCGAACTGTGGGAGAGCTCGAAGTTCGTCCAGCAACGACGCGCCGACCGCCACGATGCCGGGAAGCCCGAGGAGGAACGTCACGAGGGCCCCTTCGAGGAACGAACGCCGTCGCGTTCGCTCCGTCGCTGACTCGGGGGTGTGCATACGACTCGGCGCGCGCCCGAAGGCGAAAAAGGGTTCGAGTCGTCCGGCGGGTCGAACCACGGATTTATAGCTCGATGCACCTACTGAAAACCATGAGCGGCCTTTCGCTCGACGCGACACAGCTCGACCGCTACTCCCGGCACATCATCATGGACGAGGTGGGGGCAGAGGGCCAACAGGCGCTCCTCGACGCCCGCGTTCTCGTCATCGGCGCTGGCGGTCTCGGCGCACCGGTCATCGAATACCTCGCGGCGGCGGGCGTCGGCACCATCGGTATCGCCGACGACGATGCCGTCGAACGGAGCAACCTCCAGCGGCAGGTGATTCACGGCGACGACGACGTGGGGCGTCCGAAAGTCGAGAGCGCCGCCGACTTCGTTCGGGAACTGAATCCCGACATCGACGTCGAAACGCACGCGATTCGCGTCGAACCCGACAACGCGGCGTCGCTCGTCGCGGAGTACGATTTCATCGTAGACGCGAGCGACAACTTCCGAACTCGGTACCTCGTCAACGACGTGTGTACCCTCTCCGACACGCCGTTTTCCCACGGTGCGATTTACAAGTTCGAGGGACAGGTGACGACGTTCACGACCGACGGGCCGTGCTATCGCTGTCTCTTCCCGGAAGCACCGCCGGAGGGAATGGTCGCCGACTGTGCGACGACGGGCGTGCTCGGCGTCCTCCCCGGAACCGTCGGCTGTATTCAGGCCACCGAGACGGTCAAATCCATCATCGGAGTCGGTGAGGTGCTGGAGGGCCGGATGCTGTTTTACGACGCGATGGACATGAGCTTCGAAGAGGTCGAATATCGACGCAATCCCGACTGCCCCGTCTGTGGCGAGGACCCCATCGACTCCATCGAGGACGTGGAGTACACCGAATCGTCGTGTGCGGTGCGGGCCGACTGACACCGGTTCCGATTCCGTTCCCAATTCGTTGTCCGGTTTCCCTTCCCCACGTGTCACGTGACAGCACTGGTTATTCATCCTAAAACAGAAGTGTGAAAAAAGAGTTCTCAGGCCGTGGGAAATAGGAATCGGCTATATGCTCCAAGCGGTCGTCTCTTCATTTGTAGGTGAAGACAATGGCAACTAACGAAATCAACACCGGTGTAAACACGTTCGAAAGCAAAATCGGGGGACTGACCGTTCGCGGACAGGCACACAGCCTGAGCGCGTGGTTCGTATTGGCGCTTCGACTCATGATGGGCTACGCGTTCCTCCACGCCGGGTGGGCGAAGATCGCCGCGGCGGAACCGTTCGATGCGGCGGGATACCTCCTGCACGCGGTGCCGAAAACCAGCCCGATGCTCGGCGTGTTCCACTGGATGGGCACCACGCCGTGGTTCGTGGACTTCGTGAACGTGGCCGTCCCGTTCGGTGAGTTCTTCATCGGCCTCGCCCTCATCGTCGGCGCGTTCGTCCGCCTCGCGGCGTTCTTCGGCGCGTTCATGATGGCGATGTTCTACTTCGGCAACTGGACGGTCGAACACGGCATCATCAACGGCGACTTCGCGTACATGCTCGTCTTCCTCGCCGTCGCGGCGTTCGGCGCGGGCCACATCCTCGGATTGGACGCGCTCATCGAGCGGTACGAGGTCGGCGGCAAGGCGCTGGTCGAACGCTACCCCGCCCTGCGATACATCCTCGGCTAAGCACGCTTTTTTCGCGGATACCGTCGATACAGTAGTTATGCAATCAGGGGACGTGGAACGCTGGCGGGACAATTGGCAGGACGAAGTGGACGGCGCGGCGCTCTACCGGGCGATGTCCGAATCGGAGTCGAATCCGGAGCTGGCAGAACTGTACGAAAACTTGGCGGCGACGGAAGCCGAACACGCGGATTTCTGGGCGGCGAAGCTTGACGACGCCGACGAGCCGGTCGGCGAGCCGACGCCGAGCCGTCGCGCGCGAACCCTCGCGTGGCTGGCGCAGCGGTTCGGCGCGGCGTTCGTCCTCCCGGCGGTTCGGGGGAGCGAAATCGGCGGGAGCGCGGCCTACGCGGCACAAGCCGACGCGGGGACGACGCTCGCGGACGACGAGCGGTCGCACGCTCGACTCCTCTCCCAACTGGACACGCCGAGCGGCGTCGAGGGCGGGACGCTGGCGCGACTCGAAGGCAGACATCGAGCGACCAGCGGAAACGCGCTTCGGGCCGCCGTCCTCGGCGCGAACGACGGACTCGTCTCGAACCTGAGTCTGGTGATGGGCGTCGCGGGGGCGGCGCTGTCCCCGAACTCGATACTCATCACCGGACTCGCGGGATTGCTGGCAGGAGCCGGTTCGATGGCGATGGGCGAGTGGCTCTCCGTCCAGAGTTCGCGGGAACTGTACCAGCGGCAGATCGCCGTCGAAGCCGACGAACTCGCGGAAGTGCCCGAGGAAGAGGAGACCGAACTCGCCCTCATCTATCGGGCGAAAGGGCTGTCCGAGGAGCAGGCCGACGAACTCGCCGCTCAAATCATCGCGGACCGCGAGACGGCGCTCGACACGCTCGCGCGGGAGGAACTCGGCATCGACCCGGAAGGCCTCGGCGGGTCGGCGTGGGAGGCCGCGGGGTCGTCGTTCGTCCTGTTCGCGCTCGGTGCGGTCGTTCCGGTCGCGCCGTTCGCCGTTTTCGCGGGACTCACCGCCGTCGGCGTGAGCCTCCTCGCCAGCGCGCTCGCGCTGTTCGTCATCGGCGCGGGAATCACGCTGCTCACCGGACGAAGCGTCCTGTATTCGGGCGGACGGCAGGTTCTCATCGGACTCGCGGCGGCGGCCCTGACGTTCGGCGTGGGTCGGCTCATCGGCGTGACCATCGCCGGGTGACGGTGGGGAGCGAACAGTTCGGGGTCAGTTCGTCCGGTCGTACTCCCAGTCGTCGCGGAGCGCCCGCCACACCGACGTTCGGACGGCGGGAATCGACAGCAGACGGCCCGTAAGGACGGATGGGAAAGGAGACGAATCAACGCCCGGTAGGGCTTCCTGTCGATAGCTTCGATGTCGATGCCGGACGCCACGGAGAGCAGGTCGGCCAACAGGTCGGTTCGCCCCTCGTCCAGAACGGTCGTGGTGAGCGACGAGAGGAGGTATTCGGCCCGCATGCTCCGATGGAGGCGGTCGGGGTACTCGTCCAGTTCCCCCGCCGCAACGCACTCGGCGAGCAGGGACGCGGAGTGGATCGCCTGTGAGATGCCTTTTCCCGTGAAGCGATTTGCGATTCCGGCGGCGTCGCCGACGCGAACGACGTTGTTCTCCGGGCGATAGATTTGCGCCGGGTCCAAACTCGGCCCGCGCGGGATGACGGCGACGTTCGTTTGGCTCCGGTCGGGTTTCGGCCAGTCGTTGCGCTCGCACGCGGCGCGGAACGCGGCGAAGTAGTCGTCTGGAACGTCGCCCTCGTGCCATCCGACGCCGACGTTGGCCCGCGTTTCGGTCTTCGGGAACAGCCACTCGTAGCCCAGATACCCCTCGAAAACGATGCGCGAGTGGGGGTAGAGCGCGGAAAAGTCGCCCGTCACGTCGGCGTTGAGCGCGACCATCCGACCGGCGTACTCGTCGGTCGCCGCGCGAACCTTGCTCGTGAGCGACGGCTGTCCCGTGGCGTCCACCAACAGGTCGTACTCGCCCCCGAGACGGCGAAATTCCGCCTTGTTCACGCCGTGGTTCTCCCGGACATCGACGCCCCGGTCGGCCAGCCATGCCGCCCACCGTCGCTCGACCAGATTTCGGTCGGTGATGTAGGCGTCCCGTGCGGGAAACGTGCCGCTGCCGATGACCGTCTCGTCTCCCCGAACCGCCACTCGAAACGACGGGACGGGGTTCAAAAACCCGTTTTCGGCGGTCTTTTCGAGCGGGATTCCCGAGGCGGCCGTCATCGCCTCGCCGCAGTTGACTCGTTTTTCGTCGTACCGCTGACGCTCGTAGAGGGTCACGTCGTCGCCGAGTCGCCGGAATTCGGTGGCGGCCGCGAGACCGCCGACCGCACCGCCGACGACCGCGATGGATCTCCGACGTCGCATATCGTCTCCGATACGATTCGGCGTGCGAAAAAAGCTACTCAGCCAGCAATCCGTCCACCAGGCGGGTGAAGCGGTCCACCATCCGCTCGGGGAACGATGGCGTGACGGCCGCCAACAGGTGGGCCGTCTCCTCGGGTCGCGTCGGCGCGAGCGTCACCCGGTTTCGCACGTCGTGGCGTTTCTCCACGAGGTCCTGCTCTTCGAGGTGCGAGACGTGCCATTCGAGCGTGCTCCGGGCGATTCCGAGGTCGTCGGCTAGCGTCCCGGGGCGGGCGGTTCCGCGCTCCAAGAGCGTGACGAGCACGTCGCGGGCGGTTTCACGGCGGAGCAGGGCGAGCGCCGCACGCTCCCACTCGTCGTACTCGGGGGTGTAGTAGTGGGTTTTGCCGTAGAGCTGTTCGCTCACGAGGCGACCCTCGGTCAGCAACGCTCGGATGTGATACTGTACCTGTCCGGGCGCGATTTCCGACTCCCGCACGAGGTCGTTGAAGTGAATTCCCGGACGGGAATCGACGCATTGGGCTATCCGTGTTCGTGTCTCGGTCATCGTTTTCAGTGGTTGTCGTTTCGTCGTCGTGGGTCAGTCGTCATCGTCTTCCGTCGGCACCGTTTCGTCGTCGTGGGTCAGTCGCCGCGTTTCGACGCTTCTGGCGTAGTACACCGCACCGATGAGGAGGGCGATGACGACGATGTCGAGCCCGTGTTCGTACAGGTGGTGGGCGTTCGCGGAGAGGTAGTTCGCCGCCGTCATCCCGCCGACGAGTTCGCGACCCGCGAGCGCCGCGAACGCGAGTGCCACCAGCAGATACGGGAGCGTCCGCCGCTGTCGAAACGCCGCCAGCGCCAGCAGGAAGACGGCCGCGGACCCGATTGCCGCCACCGCCAACACGACGTGGAGTGCGAGTCCACCGGAAGAGGCGACGGCGTGGAGCGGGTACAGTGCGGGTGCCATCTGTCACGAATTTCGTGCTCGACGTACCTGAGGCGTTCGGTTCCGGGATGTGGTTGGGCGAGACGATTGAAGGAAGACGATGGCAGAACGGAGTCACGAGCGAAGTGCTCGCGGAGCTGACGACGGGAAATCCGACGAAGGGGCAACCGCTTCCGAGGCCATCCGCTTTTTGCACCCCACCGCACAACGGCCATCCATGAGCCACCCCGAAGCGGCCGACCGACTCGTCGTGTACTCCGATTACGTCTGCCCGTTCTGTTATCTGGGACGCCAGTCGCTGGAGCGGTATCGGGAGACGCGCGAGGACCCCCTCGTACTCGACTGGCATCCGTTCGACCTGCGGAGCGGGAAGCGCAAGGCCGATGGCTCCATCGACCGGAGCGCGGAGGACGGGAAGGGCGAACAGTACTACCGACAAGCGCGGGAGAACGTCCGGCGGCTACAGGAGAAGTACGACGTCGAGATGGCTCAGGAGATAGCGACCGACGTGGACTCGCTCCCCGCGCAAGTCGCCTCCTACTACGTCAAATCCGAGCACCCCGACCGCTGGCTCGACTTCGACGAGGGGATTTTCGAGGCGCTGTGGCAGGATGGACGGGACATCGGAGACGCGGACGTCCTCGCCGACCTCGCCGAAGATGCGGGACTCGATAGGGACGAGATTCGGAACGCAATCGCGGACGACGACCTCCACGAGGAGCTTCAAGACAGGTTCGCGGAAGCGCAACGACGCGGTGTGACGGGGGTCCCGACGTTCGCTTACGACGGCCACGCCGCGCGCGGTGCGGTTCCGCCGGAGCAACTCGAACGGCTCGTGGACGGCGGCCGGTAACGCGGGTTCGCCGAAACCGATTACCATAGTTTTACCATCGCCGCCCGACGCCGTGAACGATAGATGGCAGGACGGTTCGCACTCGACATCGAAACGGTGAGTCCGACGCTCGACCACTACGAGACGCCGCCGGATTTCCGCGACCCGGCGTACTTCGAACTGCTCGCGGTCGCGCTCGGCTACGAATCGCCCGGCGGCGACAGGGAGATGGAGATGCTGTTCCGACGGGACGACACGCCCGACGACGAACTCGATTTGGTCGCGCGAACGCTCGATTGGCTCGCCGAGCGGGACGGAGACGAGTACATTACCTACGCGGCGAGACGTTCGACGTGCCGCAACTCGTCGGCCGAGCGAGGGCGGCGGCCGATTCG
>NZ_MEIH01000008.1:0-11428 GCF_001723155.1 Haladaptatus sp. W1 | reverse complement strand
ATCCGCGTCGCACGGAGCAGGTCGAGCGCCTGCGTCTCGTTGAAGTGCGGGTTGTGGTGGGTGAGGAGATACGTTCCCGAGATGTGGTCCTGAATCGCGCCGATGATGTTCTCACCGAAGCGCGGGGAGATGATTTGTTCCTGCACGCGCATGAGCACGCGCGCCTCCGCGCGTGCCTCCTCATTCTGGAGGGCGTGCATGTTCATCTCGTCCCCGTCGAAGTCGGCGTTGTACGGCGGACAAACGACGGTGTTCAGCCGGAACGTCTTGTACGGCATCACGACCACTTCGTGGGCCATGATGGACATCCGGTGCAGCGACGGCTGTCGGTTGAAAATAACGATGTCGCCGTCGATGAGATGTCGGTTGACCTCCCATCCCGGTTCGACCTTCTCCGCGAGTTCCTCGCAGTTCTTCTCGGTGACCTTCAATCGTCGCCCGTCCGGCCGCTTGACGTAGTTCGCGCCGGGGTGACCCTCCGGTCCGTTTCGAACATAGCGTCGGGCCTCCTCGATGCTTCGCGGCGTGACGTTCATCGTCTGGGTCATTTCGCGGGCGACCCGTCGCGGGACGCCGACCTCGTTCAGCGAGAGCGTCGGGTCTGGCGAGATGACGGTCCGTGCCGAGAAGTTCACGCGTTTCCCGGACAGCGAGCCACGGAAGCGACCTTCCTTCCCCTTCAACCGCTGGGAGAGCGTCTTCAGCGGACGCCCGGAGCGGTGACGGGCGGGCGGCGTGCCCGAAATCTCGTTGTCCATGAACGTCGTGACGTGGTACTGGAGCAGTTCCCACAGGTCCTCGATGATGAGCTGTGGCGCACCTGCCTCGCGGTTCTCCATGAACCGCTGGTTGATGCGGATGATGTCCACCAGCTTGTGGGTCAGGTCGTCCTCGGAGCGCTGGCCGTTGTCCAGCGTGATAGACGGACGAGCCGTCACCGGCGGCACCGGCAGGACGGTCAGAATCATCCACTCGGGGCGCGAGCGACTCGAATCAATGCCGAGCGCTTCGATGTCTTGGTCCGGGATGTCTTCGAACCAGTCGCGGATGTCCGAGGGCATCAGCTTGTTCATGTCCTCGGTCGTCAGGTCGATGGAAAGCGCCTTCTCGATGGCCTTCCGGTCCGCCTCGCGCGGACGGAATTCGCCGGATATTATCTGGTTGATGCGCGAGAGGTCGATGTCCGTCTTGTCCGCGAGTTCCTGTGGCGAGACGGGTTCGAGGTCCTCGTCCTCGTCGCCCTCCTCGTTTCGACCCTGCATCCGGGACGCGATGCGCTCCGAGTATTCGCTCGTGAGCACCTGCTGGACCTCGTAGTAGGTCGTCGGCTTCTCGTGGTTGATGTCGTACTGAATCTCACCACAGTGCGGACACCGGTCCTTCTTCCGCGCCTCTCGAATCGCCGCCTTCGTCACGTCGGTGATGTCGTTGCCGAGTTCCTTCGTCCGCGTGAGCATGCCGTGGTACTTTTCCTTTTCCTCCTCAGTCAGGAGAAGTCGGGAACAGTCGCGGCAGGTACCGCGAAGGAGACGGCGGATGAGTTTCGTGAATCCGACGTGGATGACCGGGGCAGCCAGTTCGATGTGACCGAAGTGGCCGTTACACGAGCCGGAGTGTTGCCCGCACGTCTTACACTCCAGACCGGGGTCGATGACGCCCAATCGCGGGTCCATCAGCCCCATGTCGATGGGGAATCCGTCGTCGTCGTAGGTGTCGGCGGTGATGATTTTCGTCGCCGACATTTCTCGGTACTCCTCCGGGTCCATCAGGCCGAAGCTGACGGAGCCGATCTCCTTGGGAGTTTGATTTGTTGACATTTTAGACTGTATCCTCCAGTTCGAGTCGCGGCGCGATGCCGAGGGCTTTCATCTCGTCGAGCAGGAGCTTGAAAGCGTAGCTCATATCGATTTCGTGAATGTCCGTTTCCTCCTCGCAGTTCGGGCAGTAAACGCGGTTCTGGTCGATGTTCTCGACCGCGCTCATGCCACACTGACCGCAGACGTAGATCCACTCGCGGTCGGAGGAGTCGAGAAGCCGTTCTTTGAGCGCCAGTGCCGCGCCGTGTCCGACGAAACAGTCACGCTCCATGGTCCCGATTCGGAGACCACCTTCGCGGGCACGACCTTCCGTCGGCTGGCGCGTCAGCACCTGCACCGGGCCGCGCGACCGGGCGTGGAGTTTGTTCGACACCATGTGGTAGAGCTTGTGATAGAGAATGGTGCCGACGAAAATCTCCGCCTCGATCTTCTCGCCCGTCACGCCGGAGTACATGATCTCCTTGCCGGACGACTTGTAGCCGCGCTCTTGCAGCGCCGAGCGGAGTTCTTCTTTGTCCTCGCCGGAGAAGGCCGTCCCGTCGACGCGGCGACCTTCCATCGCACCGACCTTTCCGCCGATCATCTCCAGCACGTGACCGACCGTCATGCGCGACGGCAGCGCGTGCGGGTTGACGATGAGGTCGGGAACGACACCCTCCTGCGTGAAGGGCATGTCCTCCTGCGGCGCGATGTGGCCGACGACACCTTTCTGCCCGTGCCGCGATGCGAATTTGTCCCCGAGTTCGGGAATTCGCTCGTCGCGCACCGACACCTTGGAGAGCTTCGAGCCGTCCTCGCCCTCCATCAGCGTCACGGTGTCCACG
Source organism: Haladaptatus sp. W1 (assembly GCF_001723155.1). NCBI lineage: Archaea > Methanobacteriati > Methanobacteriota > Halobacteria > Halobacteriales > Haladaptataceae > Haladaptatus > Haladaptatus sp. W1. The sequence continues at coordinate 8,787 of NZ_MEIH01000008.1, read as the reverse complement.
ACGCCGGATTCGCCCGAGCGCATCGTAACGCTCGTCTCGCGGCGTTTCTGCGGCGACAGTCCGCCCATGTCGTCCGGTTCTTCGAGGAACCGGGGCGGACTTGTCTTGCCGAGCAGAACGCTGTTTTCGTCCACGCGCGTCTCGGGGTTGACCAGTCCGTCCTCGTCGAGGTGCGTGTACGCGTCCTCGCCACGGGCACCGCGAACGTCGTCGCTCGGAATCTCGAAGCGGTCCTCCTGTCCACCGGGGTAGCGACGTTCTTCACCCTCGTAGGTCCGGAAGAAGTGCGAACGAGCGAGCGCGCGTTCGACCGAGCCTTTGTTCATGACGAGCGCGTCCTCGATGTTGAACCCTTCGTAGCTCATGACCGCGACGGTGAAGTTCTGAGCGGCGGGTCGGTCGTCGAACCCGATCTGCTCCGTCGTCTGCGTCTTCACCATGGAGAGCTGCGGGTAGTGGAAGAGGTGCTGGCGCGTGTCCGGGCGAATTCGATAGTTCGCCGACGGCAGCCCGATGGACTGCTTCATCATCCCCGCACCCATCGTAATGCGCGGGCTGGCGTTGTGTTCCGGGTACGGAATCATCCCGGCACCGATACCGAAGATGAGCTGCGGGTCGATTTCGAGGTGCGTGTGGTCCTCGTTCAACTCGTCGTCGTCGACCGCGACGTAGATGTCCTCTTCTTCCTCGGCGTCGATGAACTCGATTTTACCGCGCTCGACGAGTTCGTCGAACGAGAGGTCGCCCTGGTTGAGCGCCTCGACTTCCTCGTCCGTGATACGAGTCTCGCCGTCTTCGACCACGAGCAGCGGACGGCGGGCACGACCCGCGTCCGCGTTGATGATGACTTCGCTGGTCCGTCCCTTGACCGAGACGTTCACCATCTCGCTCACGTCGCCGCGCCGACGTGCCTCTCGTACCTGATTTGCGAGCTGTTCGGGGTCGGGGTGCGTCCCGACCAAACTGCCGTTGACGTATACTTTCGCTTCTCGTCCCTGACTCATCAGTCTGCGCTCCCTTCGATGCTCTCGATTCCGGGAATCCCCTCGACTCCCATCGACGACAGTTCCTGTTTGAGTTCCTGTTCGTCCTCGATGTTCTGGCTCAGCTCCATCGCCTGCGCGAAGTTCTTCACCAGACCACAGTTCGGTCCTTCAGGCGTCTCGGACGGGCAGATACGACCCCACTGGGTCGCGTGCAGGTCACGCGCCTCGAAGTGAGGCTGGCTCCGCGACAGCGGACTGCGGAGACGGCGAAGGTGTGACAGCACACCCATGAAGTCCGTCCGGTCGACCAACTGCGAGACGCCGGAGCGGCCACCGACCCAGTTCCCGGTCGCAATCGGGTGTTCGAGACGTTCGGTGAGAACGTCGGACCGAACCACCGTGTTCACGGACAACTGCCGGTTGCGCATGTTCGCGCGTTCGAGCTGGTACTTCACGTCGCGCGCCAGTTTGTTCAACGCCGTGCGGAACAGGTCCTTCATGAGGTCGCCGGAGACCTTCAGCCGCTTGTTGGCGTAGTGGTCCTTGTCGTCGGAGTCGCGGCGTCCCAACGCAAGTTCGAAACACGCCTCGGCCATCCGAGCGAGGTAGTACGCCTTGTTGATGCGCACTTCCTCCTCCTCGACACCGTCCTCGTGGAGGTGCGGCAGGAGATAGCGGTCGATGACGTAGTTCGCACGCTTCAGCTGGTAGTTCTTGCCCTGTCCGGAGGCGACCCGCTTCCCGAGGGTTTCAATGGCCTCCTCTTGGGTCTGGACTTCGGCGGCCTCCAGGTTTTCGAGCATGAACTTCACGATCTCCGGGTCGTCGGAGACGCGGTGGACGATCTCTTCGTCGGATTCGAGTCCCAGCGCGCGAACGAGCGTGACGAAGTTCACGCGTCCGGACACCGACGGGAACGACACTTCGAGCAGGCCGTCGCGCGAGCGCTCGACGAGAACCAGCGCGCGGTAGCCGCGGCGTTGGCTGAACGTCTTTGCGACCTGAATCTCGTCGCCGTACTTCGTGTCGTACTCGGCGAGAATCTTGTTCGGGGCGAGGTCCTCGGAGGTCATCAGCACGCGCTCCGAGCCGTTGACTATGAAGTAGCCGCCGGGGTCGGCGGGGTCCTCACCGATCTCCACCAGGTCCTCCTTGTCGAAGTTGGCGATGTTACACTTCTCAGAGCCGACCATGATCGGCATCCGACCGACTTTCGTCTCGGTGGAGTCGACGACGCGCTTGTCGTCGCCCTCTCCTTTGACGATGGTCATCTCCATGAAAACCGGTGCGGCGTACGTGATGTTGCGGAGGCGCGCTTCCTGTGGATACAGGAGCTCTTCGCTTCCGTCCGCCTCACGTACGCGCGGGGTGACCACGCGAATGTCGCCGAGTTCGACGAACACCGGTTCTTCGCCCTCTTTGTCACCGATGTCCGTGTCGATTATTCCCTTCTCGGTTACGACTTCCTGCATACCGCGATTCAGGAAGGCGTTAAACGAGCGGTAGTGATGCTCCGCGAGTCGTTCTTTCGAGAAATACTCCCTCGATAGTGTGCGTCGATCTTCCTGTTGCATTATTCCACCACGAGTCGATACACGACGGCGTTCTCCGTCGTTCGGGAGTTGCGGACGATTTTGATGACGTCACCCGGCTCTGCGTCGTCCGGCAGCGCGGGGTCGGTCCGCTTGATTTTCGGCAGGTCTGTACTCTTGATGTCGTATTCCGCGAGCACCTCGTCGATTTCGTCCGAATCGACGATTGAGTGCTCCGGAACCATTTTGTGTTGGCTTACGTCTACCATGTGTGCGCGAGTTTCCGGCTAGCGGGAGAAATGGCTATCACGAGATACTACAGGGTATTACACGCAGCACTCATTTAAGACTTGCTAAGTCGGTTCGCACACGCTCGGCTATCCCGAACCTCCGCACAAATGGACGGAAGTTCCCAACTGAACACCTGTATCTACTCCGTTCTGGTATAAATGGTTTGGGCAATCGGGATGTGTTAGCATCCCTCGGTACGAACCCCCACACGGGACGGCTTTGGAAAGCCTTAAGAGTACAAGCCAGAAAGGAAAAGATGCGTTGAAGGCCCGGGTGGTGTAGTGGCCCATCATACAACCCTGTCACGGTTGTGACGCGGGTTCAAATCCCGCCTCGGGCGCTTTCTAACGGAACAACGATTCACGAGCAGTGCATCCGCTATTTCTCGTCTTCGCGCAAACGGGTATTTGGATTTGGCCTTGGACATTACCAGATAGAACAATAACTCGCGTATGGTGAGTCCATCTCTCAACCTCGATGGAAGACGAATTCTGTCTCGGACGTTGTTTGGCTGAATGACGATTAGCGATCTAAGTCAATCACACAATTGAAATCCGCTAACATATCTCACACCGAAATAGTCAATGAGATGGAATCGAGTCTATTTTCAACGGATGTCAGAAGAGAGAGGTAACACAAAAGATCGAGGTGATAAAACAGAGGCGAAGATAATCCACGAGATGATATCCTATGGATACAGCGTTTCAATTCCATTCGGTGACAACGATAAATACGATTTGATAATAGACGATATGGGAGATTTATATCGAGTTCAATGTAAAACCGCATGGCAGAACAAGGAAAAAACGATGCGGTTCAACACTCAGACTCAAACGACAAAGGAAGGGAACTACCACGAGAACACGTATGATGGAGAGATAGACGCGTTTGTTGTTCGGTACCCTGAAAACAAGAAGACCTATTGGATAGCAATTGATGAGGCGACCGAGCAAAAGATGGAACTTCGCTTTGAAGGGGAAATAGACCATCCGTCAATCAATTGGGCGGAGGAGTACGAGTTCACCGGAGAAGTCCCCCGAAAAATAAATCGTACCGGACCCCGCGATAACGGGTGCCAAAGGACGACGAAATCGACACCCCTTAATAAGGGCGGGGAAAAGAAGAAGATGCGTTGAAGGCCCGGGTGGTGTAGTGGCCCATCATACAACCCTGTCACGGTTGTGACGCGGGTTCAAATCCCGCCTCGGGCGCTTTCTAACAGGAACAACGATTCACGAGCGATTTCTCTGTTTCAGTTTTCATCGGTCGAGAAGATTTGAACCGGACCGTGGTTCACATTCCGAAAGACGCAAAGCGTCTTTCGACCCTCGCAAATGCACGCGTTTGCTCGTCCCCGCCTCGGACGCTTTCTAACGGGAACGATACTTCTTCAGCGGAGCGTACGGCATCGCGTTTCGTTTTCGAAATCCGAATATGGTGAGCGAACGAGACACACCATCCGGCATCGTTCGACGGGCCAAACCTATAGGAATCATGACGACGTGACAAGAGAGCGGGGAAAACGAATGGCGCAAATGGGGGAGACGGGTTCGACGGGACGTGACGGATGAACGGTCGAGCCGTCATTTCGATAGGACTGCTGCTGCTGGTCATCCACGGGGGACTGTGGACGGGAACCGCAAATCCGACGAGCGGGGCGGCTATCGAACAGGAAGCACAGACACCGACGGGTCAGTTCAGAATCGTATCGGTCGCCTCGAACGTACCGATAAACGGGACCGGGAACCTCTCCATCACGTTCGAGAACACCGGGGAGGACGTTTCGAACGCGAGCATCTCGGTTCGGTCACCGAACGAAAGCGTTCGGTTCGGACCATCACAGACCGCCCGAAAGCAGGTCGGAAACTGGGCGGCGGGCGAGCGACGAACGGTGAAATACGGCCTCCTCGCGGAGGAGTTCGCCGAAGTCAAGAACTACCCGTTCGAGGCGAACATCTCGTTCACGGCGGGGGACGGGTCGCGGAGGCGGGCGGGACCGTACACGTTCGGCGTACAACCGAGCGAGCGGATTCGACTGGAGCGGTTCGAGGTGACGTCCATCTCCTCGAACGTGCAGGCGGGCGATACGGGAGTGATATCGGTGACCGTGGAGAACACGGGGCGGGACGTGAACGACGCCATCGTGTCGCTTCGGTCCGCGAACGAGCAACTCACGCTCGGCCGGTCGCCCAACGCCAGCCAGTTTGTGAACGAGTGGTCGTCGAACGAACGGCAGACGTTCCAGTATCGGGTGACGGCGAAGAACGATACGGTCGGCGGGAGCTACCCGTTCAGCCTCTCGATTTCGTACCGGGAGGAGGGGACCAGGAATCGGACGGAGCCGCATCTCATCGGCATCATTCCCGACCCGGAGCAGTCGTTCTCGTTCGATACCCTGACCAGCACGTTGCGCGTGGGACAGGAGGGAACCGTGTCCGGGACCGTGACCAACGAGGGACCACAGCGCGCGCCCAACGCCGTCCTCGACCTCACGTCGCAGGGGGAGAACCTCTCGCCGAAGGAGACGGAGTACGCGCTCGGGTCCCTCGATGCGGGCGAATCGACGCCGTTCGAGTACCGAATCGACGTGAGCGACAGCGCCGACCGCGGCCCGCAACAGCTTTCGTTCGTCGTTCGATATCAGAATCAGGACGGCGACCCGCGACAGAGCAAGCCGCTCGACGCGCGGGTTCCAGTCGGCCCGCGACGAGACGAGTTCCGAATCGACGCGAAACGCGCCTCGGTCGAGGCGGGATCGACGGCGACGGTTTCGCTCGTCGTCACGAACAACGACGACCGAACGGTGCGGAACATCGACGCGCAGGCGTTCGTGGACAGTCCGCTGACCATCAACGACAACGGGGCGTTCATCGAGAAACTGGAACCGAACGAATCGGCGACCATCAGGTTCGACGTGAGCGCCGACGGGGGGACGCTCCCGAACGCGTATCCGATGTCGGTGGACTTCCAGTACGACACACCGGACGGGGAGACGAAACTCACCGACACGTACGAGGTTCCGATTCGGGTGACGGCACCGAGGCAGGAGGGCGTGCTGTCGTTTTCGAGCGGAACCGGGAGACTCGTCGCCATCGTCGTGCTCGCCGTCCTGCTCGTCCTCGTCGCCGTCTTCGTCATTCGACGGCGGTGAGTTCCGATGGTGGACTATCAACGCGTCATCGATTGGCTCGACGTGTGGATAGCCGACCGGTCGAAGAGGGTGATACTAGTCTTTCTCGTGCTGACGGTCGTCCTCGGTACCGGGCTCGTTCGCGTTTCGACCGAATCCGGGACGAGCCAGTTCACCGAGGACAGCCCGGCACAGGAGGCGTTCGACGCCGTGAACCGCGAGTTCACGCCGCCGTTCGCGGCGGAGAACGGGAGCACCCAGCTCATCCAGACCGGACGGAACGTGCTCTCGAAACCCGAACTGCTGGCAATGTTGAAGGCGCAGTATCGCCTCGAACGCCGCACCGAATTCCGCGTTTCCTCGACGACGAGCGCGGCGAGAATCGTCGCCGGGACGCTCGACCCGAACGCGACGACGCTCGAAGCGCAGATTCGAACTGTGCGGCGTGCGACCCCGACCGAGGTCGAAACCGCAGTTCGGCGGGCGGCGAAGAACCCCGGCTTCCGCACCTTGTTGAGCAAGGATTTCAACCGTCGGTCGGCTTCCGCGTCGGCGACCATCGGCATCGTCGAGCACGAGATTCCGCGCGGGTTGGCACAGCAGGCGGGTGCCGAATCGAGCGGCGACGATCCGCTGACCCGGATTCAGGTTCGGTCCGAATCGGTCGTCGGAAGCGTCGATAGCGACATTCGGGTGTTCGGGAGCGGCGTCATCTCGTCGGAACTATCGAACGTCACCTTCGACTCGCTCATCATCGTCACACCCGCCGCCGCGGTGCTGATACTCGTCTTTCTCCTCTTCGCCTACCGCGACCCGCTCGACCTCCTGCTGGGCGTCGTCTCGCTGGTGATGACTATCATCTGGACGTTGGGGTTCATGGGGTGGATCGGCATTCCGTTCACGCAACTGCTCGTCGCCGTTCCGCCCCTGCTCCTCGCGGTCGGTATCGACTACGGTATCCACGCCATCAACCGCTACCGGGAAGAACGCGTCACCGGGTTGGACATCAGCCCTTCGATGCGTCGGACGACCGACCAGCTGCTCGTCGCGTTCTTCATCGTCACGGGAACGACCACGTTGGGCTTCGCGTCGAACCTGACGAGTCGTCTCCAACCGATTCGCGAGTTCGGGTTGGTCGCTGCGATTGGCATCGTGGTCACGGCCCTCATCTTCGGCATCTTCCTCCCCGCGGCAAAGGTCACAGCTGACCGGTTCCGGGACCGCGTCGGGCTTCCCGTGTTCGGGCTTCGACCGCTCGGTGAAGAGGGGTCCGCCTTGGGACGACTCCTGCAGGGGAGCGTCACGCTCGCCCGCCGGGGCGCGCCGGTCGTTCTCGCCGCCGCGCTCGTCCTGACGGTCGTTTCGGGCTACTACGCGACCGGCATCGACACGTCGTTTTCGAACGAGGATTTCCTTCCGCCGGAGCAGACGCCGAGCTATCTCCAATCCCTTCCCGAACCGTTCGCGCCGGGAACGTACACCGTCACCGAGACGACGAACTTCCTCGACGAGAAGTTCGCCGCCGTACAGGGGGATACCGTGACGATATACGTGCAGGGGCCGCTCCGCGAGGATTACGCGCTCGAATCGATTCAGCACGCCAACCGTAATCCGCCGAAGTCCTTCGCCCAAGCGGACAGACGGGCGGAGTCCGAGAGTATCATCACCGTCATCCAAAATTACAGCCGTCAGTCGGACGAGTTTCGACGACTCGTCGAGCGAAACGACATCGACGGCGACGGCGTTCCCGACGACAACCTCGGACAGATTTACGACCGGTTGCTTTCGTCCCCCGCTCGCGGGCAGGCACTCCAGTACATCACGGAAGATCAGCGGAGCGCACAGGTCGTCTACACGATGAAAAGCGGCGCGTCGCAGAACGCCATCACCCGCGACGCCCAGCAGGTGGCCGATCGCTACCGTCTCGACGCGACCGCCACCGGCGAAACGGTCGTCTTCCAGTCCATCGCGGCCATCATCTTCGCGTCCGCGCTTCGAAGCCTCGCCACTGCACTCCTCGCCACGGCCATCTTTCTCGCGTTCGTCTATCGCGTCCTCGTCGGCCGGGCCGCGTTCGGCGTCATCAACCTCTTTCCAATCGTCGTCGCGGTCTCACTCCTCGCCGGGACGATGCGGTTGCTCGGCATCCCGTTCAACGCGCTGACCGCGACGGTGCTCGCCATCGCGCTCGGGTTGGGGACCGACTACTCCGCCCACGTCGTTCATCGGTTCACCGACGAATTCGAACACGAAACGGACGTGTTCGCCGCCCTCACGCGCACCGTCCGCGGAACCGGGGGCGCGCTGACCGGCAGCATGCTCACCACGGTCGCCGGGACGGGCATCCTCGTCCTCGCCATCACCCCCGTTCTCGGCCAGTTCGGACTCGTGACCGCCCTGAGCATCTTTTACTCGTATCTCACGGCGGTCCTGTTGACCCCCTCCGTCATCGTCGTGTGGGAGCGGTATTTCGAGTAACACCCACCTTCCCCTCGAACGCCGTGGCTGCAGTACAGTTATTCCGATGCCCACCGAACGTGCGGGAGATGTACGACGAGATACTCCGTTCCGACCGATGGCAGTCCCGAAATCGAAGACGCCATCGCGGAGGCGCTCGACCTCGCGGCGTTCACGGGGGGTCGGATTCACGCGGTGTCCGTCGTCGATACGCGCGAGTACAGTACCCTGTCGGATGCCAAGTGGCTCACCATCGAACGCGACCGAACCGAACGAGGCGAAAGCGCGATTGCGGACGTTCGAAAGCGGGCGGACGAACGGGACGTTCCGGTCGAAACCGAACTCCTGCGAGGGATTCCTCACGAGGAAATCCTCGACTACGCAGACGAGA
>NZ_MEIH01000007.1:0-2104 GCF_001723155.1 Haladaptatus sp. W1 | reverse complement strand
TCCCTGTCTCCCGCCCGCCGGGTATCGGGTCTGCCGTCGGCGGAACGCCGCTGCTTCGAACGCCGCGACTCGACGACTACGCCGGGTGCGAACTCCGGGTCAAGGACGAGAGCGCGAACCCGACGGGCAGCTTCAAGGACCGCGGAAGCGCGGTCGGCGTCGCCCGAGCGCTCGACGCGGGCGACGACTGGGTGGGAACCGTTTCGCACGGCAACATGGCGATGAGCATGGCCGCGACGGCCGCCAGCGCGGGGCTGAACTGCCTCGTGCTCGTCCCCGACGACATCCCGACGGAGCGGCTGACCCACTCGCTCAGTACGACCCGACGCTGGTGCGCGTCGAGGGCGACTACGGTCGGCTGTACGACGTGAGCCTCGACCTACCGGGCGTCCGGTTCGTCAACTCCGACGCGCCGGCGAGTTTATCGTCCCGAATCCGAACGTCGTCGTCCAAGAGGGGGATTTAGTGACGCTCATCGGGAATCGGGAGGCGGTCGAACGGAGCGTGGCGATGTTGGAATAACCGGTTTCGCGCGTCGGTTCACCGTACCACGTGTTTTTGGTGTCGCCGCGAGACGTCCACGGCAACGAACGATGGACGAGTCATCTCACCGACCTTCCGTCGATCGACTCGCCGAACTGCTCGATTCGGGGGAACACGACGGCGCTATCGCGTGTCTGGAGCGGTTCGAAACGGCACCGACTGAGGAGCGCAAAGCCACCCTCGACGTTCTTCGGCGCGTCGAATCGGAGTCGCCGGGAGTCGTGGGACCGCTGCTTCCGGCCCTGTCGCCGTTTGTGACCGACGGAGAGCGCTCGATTCGATTGACGACGGCGAAACTGTTCGTCGCCGTTTCCGAACACGACCCCGACGCCGTGGTCCCGGTACTGTTCATGCTGACCGACCGTCTCGCGGACGAAGACGAGTTCTACTTCGTCCGTGCCCGCGCGGCGGAAGCGTTGGGAAACGTCGCGCTCGAACACACGGACGCAGTCGCGTCACCCGCCGTCGTCGCCGAGTTACAGATAGGGCTGTCGTTCGACGAACCGGAAGTGAAGGAGAAGTTGGCGAAAGCGCTTTCCGACATCGCGTTGGGCGACCCGGACCGTCTCAACCACCGCGTATCGAACCTCGCTGAGCATCTCGACGACGGGGACGAACTCGTCCGCTACTATCTCTGTACGGCACTCGCTGCCGTCGGGTGCGTGTCACCGGCGGCGCTCGGAGCGGAGGCCGACGCGCTCGTTGCGCGGTTGGACGACGAAAACGACCACGTTCGGGGACGGGCGGCCGAGGCCGTCGGTCTCCTCGGCCGCGTCGATGGGGATGATTCGGTGCCCCCGGAAGCGATGGAGCGGCTCCGTAAGAGGCGCGAGGACGAATCGTCGTTCGTCCGCGACAGGGCGCGGTTCGCGCTCGACGCAATCGACGAGGGCGAACGGGAATCGGGGGACGACGGCAGAGAAGGAACGCTCGCCGGACTCCGTGCGACGACGGACGAGGCCGTCGAGGAGATAACGGCCGAGGACGGGACCGGCGTGTGTCCGAGTTGCGGGCATTCGCTTCCGGACGTCGGGCCGCCGATGTGTCCGCGTTGCGGGTCGCCGTATTAAATACGGCATGGATTAGGCAGACCTAAAAATTCGAAAACGTTTTATAAATTTAGGCGGGCCTAAAACACATGTCGAAAGAGTGTACGACAGACTCGGGACGAACACGGCGGGACTACGTTAAGTACGGCGGCGCGATACTCGGCGGAAGCCTGCTCGCCGGATGTGCCGGAGATTCGGAATCGAAAACGACATCGACGACAACGACGGACACGACGAGTTCGTCCGATGGGACCACGAACGCCGAGGACGACTCCTATCCGGTCACGATGGCACCGACCGGAAGCGTCGCGTTCGAATCCGTTCCCGGCCGGTGGGTCGCGTACGGCGGCGGCTACGCCGATATGGGCGTCGTGCTCGGCAAAGCCGACGGAATGACGGGAATCGGCGGCGCGGACCGCTACTACACGGGGTTCTACGACGAGTTGCCCGGAGTGAGCGTGGACCGAACGAAGCTCGAAAACAACGATATCGGCAAGGCGGGGATGGGAAAA
>NZ_MEIH01000006.1:0-8684 GCF_001723155.1 Haladaptatus sp. W1 | reverse complement strand
CTCCAAGCGGTATCGCATGTGCTCGCCATCGTAGGCGTTCGACCGGTCGCCGCCGCGCTCCGCGTGCGGGTAGTCGTGCCCGTGTTCTGTGTAGTCGTCAGCGTAGCCGTCGACCGGTTCTTCGAATCGACCGCCACGGTTGAGAACAGTCACGACTTTTCGCCATTCAGCGGGCGTGACGGCACGCTTCCAGCGGTTCAGGTCGAAGTGGTCGCCGAGCCCTTTCTCGTGAGCGCGTCGGAAGGTCTTTCGCTCCTCATCCGAGGCGTCCGGAACCGGGGTGCGGTCGTACGCGATGTTCGCCGCGAGTTTGACGTAGAAGTCCTCGGCAGTGTTCAGCGGGTGGCGGTTGCCACTGGCGTCGAGTATCGCACCGTCGCCGACACCCGGGAGGTCCATGCGTTTCCACATGTCGATGAGAACCTCCTCGAATGGACGAGCGTCGGGGACGACTTTCACCGCCGGTTGGCTGATTTTCTCGTCCGCGAGTCGCTTGTTCGGGTACGTTCCGAAGTTCTCCCAGCGTTCGAGATACGTCGGTTCGGGCAGGATGTAGTCGGCGTACTTGCTCGTCTCACCGATGACGGTGTCCGAGGCGACGACCAGCGGAATCGTGTCGGTGTCGCCGATGATGTCAGTGATGGCGTCACCGCCCGGCACCGACATCACGTGGTTGTTCGAGTACGGGCGGATGAACAGCGCCTTGATGGGATACGGGTAGCCATCCTTCGCGGAGCCGTAAATCTCCTGTGTCGCCTGCGGTGGCGCAACGGGAAACCACGGTCGCTTGGCCGGGTACCCGCCGTCTCGGTCGAACAGAGTCGTCTCCTCGTAGTTGGTGCCACCGCGGACGAGCGAGATGCCCCACGGCGACCGGCCGTCGGGAACGGTTCCGAGGTCGTACCGCCCGGACATCGTGTCGTAGCCCGCGTAGGGCGTTATTTGGCCGCCCTTCCAGTCGTAGTTGCCGGTGAGGTGCTGGAGGGTCGCGATGGCCCGGATGTTGTAGAAACCGTTCGTGTGTTTGGCCGGACCGCGGTAGGTCATGATGGCCGCCCGCTTGCCGTGCCCCGAGAACTCGTCGGCGATTTCCGCTATCGTATCCCGGGAGACCCGTGCCATCTCCGCATACTCGTCTATCGTGTGCTCGAAGACGCGCTCACGGTAGAGGTTCCAGACGCTTCGGAGTCGTTCGCCGTCCACCGTGATATCCACGTCTAACACGCTGGACTCCGTCTCGCTCGCGGGGCGTGGCGACCCGGTCTCGCCGTCGACGACGACGAAGTCGTCCGCCGCGTCGCCGCCGCTCGGAGCCAGTCCGACGTCGCCGGCGCGGGCTTTCGGTCCGGCCTCGGCGTCGACGCGAACGAGGTGGGTCGCGTCGCTCCACGTCGGTTCGTCGTCGTTCGTGGCGGCCGACTTCGACGGGTTGGTAAGGTAGGTTCGGTCGTGGCGGTCGTGTTCGATTATCCAGCGCGCCATGCCGAGCGCGAGCGCACCGTCGGCTCCGGGGTCCACGGGGACCCACTTCTCGGCTTTCTCGGCCGTCTTCGACAGTCTTGGGTCGACGACGTCCATCCGCATCCCCGACTGCATCGCGTTCGTGAGTTTGGGTGCGAGCCACGTCGGCCCCTTGTTCGCGACCAAAGGATTCGTCCCCCAGACGAGCAGGTACTCGCAGTTCTCGATGTCGGCGAATTGGCGTTTCTTCTTGCCTGCGTACGACCGCACGCTCCCCATCACGCTGGAGAAACCACACGTCCCGGCGTGGTGGAAACTGTTCTTCGACCCGAGCCCCTGGTTCCAGAGGCGATTCCGGATGAAGTTCCGGCGGAATCCCCCGACGTCGACCAGTTGGTTCGCCTTTGGTCCGAGGTCGGGGTGGTCCGTGTCGATGAGCGAGTCCTGCCACTTGTCGTCGAAGGCGGCCTTCGCCATCCGGCCGGACTGGACGGCTTCCCAATCGGACATCACCGCCTCCTTCGGGGCGAACGCCCACATTTCGCGGATACCCGGATGACCCTGTTTTTCGTCACCCTCGACGATTTCCTCGATGGCCCGTTTCCACGAGATGGTCTGCCACTTGCCGCTGCCGCGCGGCCCGACGCGCTTCATCGGTTTCCGAACGCGGTAGGTGTCGTACGCCGTCTGGATTCCGGCCTGCCCCTTCAGACAGATACGACCGCCGGAGACCGACCACCGGTCGCTCGCGACGTCGCCACTGCCGTCGAGGTCACCGGTCGCCACCTCGTTCGGGTCGCTTCCGTAGGGAACCTGCCCGAACGGTTGCGTGTTCAGGAACGAGTACGGGTTCCCCGCGAGTTTGCGGATAAGTGAACTGTACTCGCCGGGAGCGTCGCCGTCGTCGATTCGAACCTTCACCGGACAGAACGTGTTACATTGTCCGCACGTCGTGTGAATGACGTCGCTGGCGTCGTAGTCGCTGATGTCGTTGCCGACGTAGTGTTGTTTGTCGTCGGTCCAGAGGTCATTCGTGTCGATGTCGACCGTCGTGCCGGTGGCACCGGCGACGACGCCGAACGCCCCCACCGCCTTGACGAAATCTCGGCGGGAAACCGCGGCGTCGGTCGCGTCTTCGGTGGCGGTGCTATCAGGGGAGTCGGTCGGGTCTGAACTCATTCGTGATCACCTTCGAGGGGAGTCAGCGGGAGGAACTCCGCGCCGAGCGTGTACAACAACAGACCGACGGCGATCATACCGACGCTCGTCAGCCACTCGACCGCGGTTGGGAAATACGACCCGTGTGGAAGACCGTTCATCACAGGGAGAATCTGTGGCGGGACGACGATGTTGAACCGAACGGCGATGATACCGATGACGACGCTCAGGCTGGCAATGACGACGGGCCACGGGCGTCGACGCCACGAACGCTTACTCAATACCGCCAGCGGGAACAGCCATCCGAGGCCGACCATGAACAGCCAGAACGACCACGACATCTCACCGAAGAGGACGATGTCCCACGTCTCGACTTCGTGCGGGTGGAGGCTCGCGAGCGCGATGAGGGCGTCGATGGCCGTGAGCGCGATGTCGGTAATGATGAACGCGACGACGAGCGAGCCGAGGCGTTCGAGCAGATTCGGGTCGACCAGTTCGCCGTCGAATAGGCGTGTCCGGAGGACATACAGCATCGACACCAGTGCCGTTCCCGACACGACTGCCGAGATGACGAAAATTATCGGGAACAGGCCGCTGTTCCAGTAGGGCCGAGCCTTCGCGACGGCGAAGAGAACGCCGGTCCCGCCGTGAACGAGAAAGATGGCGAGCGGAATACCGAGGGTTCCGACCCGCTTGAGCCACCGTCTGTCAGTGGCACGCGCCGCTTCATCGGTTCCGCGACGGCCGAGCGTCATGAGACCGCAGAGACGACCGCGCCAGCCATCGTCGTGGGCGGCAACGCGTGCCAGGTCGATTCGCATCGAGAGGTACAGCTCCGTAATTAGTACCGCGATGTACGCGACGTAGGCGTGGACTTCCCAGGCCAGTGCGGAGGTGAGCTGTCGATGCAAGAACGGGAAGTACATCCGGTCCATCCGGCCGAGGTCGGTCCAGACGAACATGAGCGCGACTGCCATGCTGATGATAGCCGCGAACAGGGCGTCGCGGTCGATTCGGTGCATGCCGGACATCTCGAACACGTTCGCGAGCGTGCTCACGAGGAACGCGCCGGCCGACAGACCGACGAAGTAGATGTAGAACGCGACCCACGCACCCCACGGCGTGACGCTCGTGAGGTTGGTCGTCGCCATCCCGCCGTCGATTCGGAGCCACATCGCGTAGGCACCGATGCCGAGCAACACGGCGAGGAAGCCGTACCAGACCGCACGAAGTCGGTTGCTAACGAACCCGGGGTCATACTCGACGGTCGTGGTCGTGTGTTTCGTCGCCATGATGTTATTTGAGGTAGTAGACGTTCGGGTCGGTCCCCTCGCCTTCTTTCAGTTGGAATGAGCGGTTCGAATCGGCGAGTTCGGCCGCCTCACCGCCGGCGTCGTTCAGGTCACCCATGTTGCGAGCGTCACCGACACACGTCTCCACGCACGCGGGCTCTTCGCCGCGTTCGAGACGGTGCATACAGAAACTGCACTTTCGGACGTTGCCGATGGGCGATTTCCCCGCTTCGCGGTCGCCGCGGTCGACCTTGTACTCGGGACTGGTGACGTCGCCGGAGCCCTGCACTTCCTCGTCGTAGTTCTCGCCGAAGTCGAAGTAGCGTGCGCCATACGGACAGCCGATCATGCAGTACCGACAGCCGATACAGCGGTCGTAATCGATGTTGACCACGCCGTTTTCCATCTTGTACGTGGCGCTGACCGGACAGACCTGCACACACGGTGGGTTCTCACACTGCATACAGGGACGCGGGAGGTTCGTCCGAGTGACGTTGGGAAACTCGCCGTGTTCCTCCTCCATGACCACGTTGTACGAAACGCCCGGCGGCGTTCGGTTCTCGGACTTGCACGCGACTGTACACGAGTCACAGCCGACGCATTTCTGGAGGTCGATTACCATGCCCCATCGCGGCGCGTCGTCGTCAGGGTTGACGTCAGAGTCGAGTTCGGACGCGACGTCGCACATCGACCCGATGGAGCAGCCGAGCGACGCCGCCGTCTCCGCCGAGACGGTCTGTTCGGCGCGGTCGATGGCCGGGTTCGGCGTCTCATGGTACTCCTCGCCGAACTCGGCGGCCGCAGCCGCGTCGTATTTTTCCCAGTATTCGTCACCGGTGAGCTCGCCACGCGAGACGCGCTTTGCGTCTTCGGCCATCGAGAGGCCGAGGTTCGTGTCGAAGTCTACCTCCGCGAGAATCTCCTCGGGGTCGTCGGCCTCGTCGTCAACCATCGCGTCGAACTGTTGCGGGTCGACCTCGACCGACGGTATTCCCGGCGTCGCGTCGTCGACGCTCATCGGGTCCCTCCGTTCGTACTCGGCCGTGATACGACCGAGTCGAGAGTTCGTAACATCGTACGGGTAAATCTACACGCCGTACCCCGGAGAGCGTACTACCAATACTGTTGCACCCCGGACGTCCCCCTATATTGGTGGGGTGTTCGAGTACCGATATAGTTTGGACCCGCCAGAGAGCACCCGAAACAGGTGTTCTCACGGTGTGAAAATTGCATGGGTATTATACACCCGTCGCTTCCGAAAATCAAAATATGACTATCGCAGTGACGTTCCGACAACCGGGCACTGCTGGCGTTCGGCGGAGGCGACTGAGATGAACGGCATCATCGTGACCTCCATCGTGCTCAGAGTCGTCGGCGTCGGCTACTCACTGGTCCTCCTCCGTCGAAGCGGCGACAGACGCTTCGGCTTTCTCACCGTCTTGCTGTCGTTCATGGCCGCTCGACAACTCCTCACCGTCACCGGAACACCGGGAGGTGGCCTTGAAGAACTCCCCGGACTCGTCGTGAGCGGATTGGCCGTCCTCACGATATACTACCTCGACCGCTACGTCGACGAAGAGCGACGCATCAAAGCCGAGCTCCGGTCGGTCAACGAGGAACTCTCCACGTTCGAGAAGGCCGTTGAACACGCTGGACACGCCATCTTCTTCACCGACACGGAGGGCACCATCACCTACGCCAACCCGTCGGTCGAAACGGTCATGGGCTACGACCGAGAGACGGTCGTCGGTGAGAACCCGCGTCTGTGGAAGTCCGGCAAGCACGACGAAGCGTACTACGACGAGTTGTGGGCGACGATTTCCGACGGCGAGGTGTGGGACGGCGAGATAATCAATCAGAACGAATCCGGCGAGCTTCGTTGGGTCGACATGACCATCGCGCCGGTGATGAACGACGGCGAAATAGAGCAGTTCGTCGCCGTCGATACGGACGTCACTGAGCGCAAACGGCGGCGACTCCGCATCGAAGAGCAAAACGAGCGGTTGGGTCGGCTCAACCGGACGAACGAACTGCTCCGGGACGTCAACCGGCGACTCGTCACGGCGACGACGAAGGAAGACGTCGAACGCGCCGTCGCCGATAGATTCGCGAGCGACCCGTGGGTCGTCTCGACGGGTATCGTCGACCGCACCGCGAGTGGTCGGCTTCGAACGCGCTATCAAACCGGCGACGAGGACGTGTTGAACGCGATCCTCGACAGCACGGGGGACGGAATGGCGACCGTCACGACAGGTGTCGACCACGGCCGGACAGGCGTTTCGACGTCCGTCCGGTCGTTCGGGCAGGGTGAATCGACTGCTGACACGGTCGGTGTCATCCCCCTCACCTACCGGGACAGTCAATACGGGGCGGTAGTGGTCGCCACACGGACGTCAGAACTCTTCGAATGCATCGACCACGACGTCCGTGTCGAACTCGGCGACACCATTGGAAGTGCGATCAACGCCACCGAACGGCGCCGCCAACTCGTGGACGACCGGGTTTCTGAGTTGACGTTCTCCATCGACGACGTGAACGCACCTTCGTTCGAGCTCGCGGCAGCGACCGGCAGTAACGTGATACTCATGCGGACGACGACCGGCTGCGACGACAAACGAGTCGTCTTCCTCACGATACGCGACGTCGACTGCGAGACGGCAGTCGAGGCGACCGCTGACGTTTCTGGACTCCACGATCCGACGATCGTCTCGGAGACGGACGACGAGTGTCTAATTCGGGCGGTGACGACTGACAGCCTCGCCGACACGCTCGCGTCGCATGGCGCGACGATAGAGGGATTTACCGTCGAAGCCGATGGTCTCCACGGTCAGTTGGTCGTCGACGTTCCCACGGGTGGCGACGTCCGGCCAGTCGTCGAAGCACTCCGCGAGCGGTTCGACGCGTGCGAACTCGTCGCTCGACAAGAGCGAGAGCGCCCCGTCGACACCGCGGATGGGTTCCGCGGCGAACTGGAGACGAAGCTGACCGACCGTCAACTCGAAGCGCTCCGTACCGCCCATCTTGCGGGCTATTTCGAGTGGCCGCGCGAACACAGCGGTCAGGACGTCGCCGACATGATGGACGTCTGCCAGTCCACGTACATGCAGCACCTTCGTGCCGCAGAGCGCAAACTGACGGCCAATCTCTTCGACGACAGCGCCGCGGACGCTGGCGAGACGAGCCGTCACCTGGTGGAGTCAACGTGAGTATAGTAGTCACGGCTAGAAAACATGACATCCTCCCCGCCCTCAAAGGCGAGGATTCCCGAGTGTTGGGATATTAAGGTTCGCAACCAGCCTTTTCGCTCGTTACGAAACGCCCCGAGGTTTAATTGATGGCGGTAGTACTCCCCGTTTCAGCGGTCGTAGAATCAGAGACGACTATTAAGACCGATAGATGTCAATAAATCAGTATGCAAGACACGCTCGACAGAACTGAGAAAGTCCTCTGGTCGCGGCACGCAAACCCGAAGAGCGGGTGGACCCGAGTCCCGACTGGGGCTGTCCTCGTCTACGCCGTCTATCGGCGAGACTGGCGGCTCCTCCTCGCAGGACTCCTGTGGGCCGCCATCAATCCATTTCTCTTCCCGCCACCGGAAACGGACGAAGCGTGGATGACCCGAGGCGTCCTCGCCGAACGCTGGTGGGTACGCGAGGAGGAGAAAGGGACCATGGGAGTCACTTACCCCAATATCTGCAATACGATTAGCGCGATGGCTTTCCTCTACGCGTTCGTCGCCGCGTGGAGACGACGGCCAACAG
Source organism: Haladaptatus sp. W1 (assembly GCF_001723155.1). Classification (NCBI taxonomy): domain Archaea; kingdom Methanobacteriati; phylum Methanobacteriota; class Halobacteria; order Halobacteriales; family Haladaptataceae; genus Haladaptatus; species Haladaptatus sp. W1. Next base: position 1,012 of record NZ_MEIH01000006.1, on the reverse strand, counting down.
GTGCCGCTGTGGCCACGGTGATGGCCAGCGGGCTGAAACTCTGGTGGATCGGCGTTCTCGTACGACGGCTCGATTCAGCCCAAAAACCATAATCTACCGTCCAATTCGAAGAGCGTGGACTCCTCAGGGAAGTCGTTTGACCTGACGACCTACACCTATCTGCATCTCATCCACCACAACGCCTTTTGCAAACATAGGGCGGCTGCCGAAAGTGCAATCGACAATAGGATACCTCATTTGAATCCAACGTTTCGAAGACGCGTTCGATCGGTCGAGTATGACACCCTGTCGAATCCTTCCCTTGTGACGTTTCGGAGTTCATTGGTAGGTATCGGAGAAGGCGTTTGATGGTATGGCATCCCCCTGATTAAAGATATATGCCATTTCAAAATGATTGTGAATGGAGATGGTGCCCGCAGTTTTCTTTTATATACACCCAGGTCGGGCGTTTCAGATCGTTGATCTCGCTAGGTCCCATTAAGATGAACCCTTCCTTGAACAGGCACGTTGACGTTCTCTCGTTATGATTCAGAATCGGGCAATTGAGCCGTTAGCACTGGTACGTTGGACATGCGAACGACCCTCTCAGTGACGCTTCCGAGAAGATAGCGGTCGAGTTCCGCCCGTCCGTGTGTCCCCATCACAATAAAGTCGATATCTTGACCGTCCGAATAGTCGAGAATTGCTCGATACGGGCCTCCACGAGCGGCGGACGCTTCGGTCGTCCTGACACCCGCTTCGTCAGCCACTTCGACGACTTCGTCTATCGCATCCTATACGGATTCCTCGAGTAACGTGAGGACTGATTCCGATTCATCTCCTACCGAGAGCGTGTTCACGTCGATGACGTAGAGAGTGTGCAATACCGCATCGTACGTCGTTGCGATGTCGACCGACAACTCGACGGCCCGTTCAGCCCTTCGCTCCCACCAGTCGGCACGAGAACGTCATCGTACAGATAGAGCTACATTCGATCGCATCATACTTAACGTTCTATGTGTGTCTCAGGATG
>NZ_MEIH01000005.1:0-26496 GCF_001723155.1 Haladaptatus sp. W1 | reverse complement strand
GGACGGCGGCTCTACAGCCGTCCCATCGGCCTGTTTCAGGTCGTCACGTGGTTTCGTCGGGATGGTGCTCATGTCGAACGCGATGCACCGTGCCGGGCTCCTCGGCATTCCCCGGCGGACCGCCGAACCCCAGTACCAGAACTTCGACTTCACGGCGACCATCGGGTCGGTGGCCGAACTCCGCGCGCAAATCGCTATCGGTGCCGCCCTGCTGTTCCTGTCGGTGGTGTTGTTCCTGTTCAATATCCTCCTCTCGTCCATCGAGGACCCCATTGAGATACCGGTCGACGACCGGATTCCCGCACCGCTTTCGGGAGCGAGCGGAAGTCCGGTCGTCCTCGACAACCTGAAACTGTGGACGGCCATCGCGGCCATCCTCGTGATTCTCGCCTACGTCATCCCGCTGGCGAGCATCATCAGGGACGCCGGGCTGTTCGGCAGGACCGTCGCCATCCCGGTGCTGATAGACGGCTTCAACCTGCTAATGGGGGTGATAGCATGAAACTCACAGCAGCCGGTGCTCTCATCCTCGTGGCGATGAGCATCCCGATAGCCCTCGAACTCCGGACGTTCTTCGGGTTCTTCAGTATCGAAGTTCCCATCGTGGTCGTCGCCATCGTGGAAGCGCTGTTCGTGCTCGCCGTCCTTGCCGTGTACGACGGGAGCAAGCGGGCGTCCAGAGCAAGCCACTGAGCCACCGCTGGGCGGCTCAGTGTCGGTCTGACGGACCATCGAACCCAGAACCATCGGAATTATCGAAATCGTCGTTCGACCGCTCGCCGTCCTCTTTCTGTCGTTGTCGTCGAAAAAAGAGGGACGACCGCTCGCGGTCGTCCGTTCTCGAAACCGCGTCGCGTCGTGTTCAGTGACCCCGACCGGCCATCCGGCGCTCGAACACCTTCGAGGCGAGCAGGACGAATACGACGAGCGACGTGCCCGACAGGAGCGCGACCGCGGTGTTGGCCGAGATCAACACCGAACCGCCGCCCGTGGACAGGAGTGCGTATCCCGCGACTCCCGTCAGGGCGAGTCCGAGGACGGTGAAGACACCGAGCGCGATTTTGATGGGGTCGATCCGAGTGCGGAGTGTCAAAGACATGGTACGGTTATACCTACTTCTCGACAGCTAATCAAATTGGATTCCGATTCTCACGGCGTGAAAATGGAATTACGACCCAAGCGTCCGACCGGATAGTACGTCGGCGTGAAAAAGCTTTCAAAATCACGACTTAAATCCCCACCCGATGCGGAAAAGTGGCCCGCCGAAAGGCCTGATATCGTACCTCGTGCTCGAACTTCTAGACGAAAAACCGCGGTACGGGTACGAGATACTGAAAGAAATACGCGAGATAAGCGGCGGCCACTGGGAACCGTCCTACGGGTCGGTGTACCCCATTCTCTACAAGTTCGAAGACAAGGGATGGACCGAACGAATCGAGCGTGAGGACGAATCGGACCGGAAATATTTCAAGCTGACCGACGAGGGACGCGACGAACTCGACGAGAAGCGCAAGGAAAGCGGAACGAAAGCCCGCGAGTTCGCCGACGTCATTCTCGGCTTCTATCACGTCTACGTCTCCTTTGCGACCGATGACCGGTTCGAAGTCGAAAGTCCCGAGGGAGAATGGCAGTTCGACGAGACCTTCAGTTCGTGGATCGTCGAGCAGATAATCCGCCACCACGAGCGCGACTTTGGTGACTTCGAGCGCATCCCCGACACGCCCGAGGAGTTCTACGAACGGATGGGCCTCGAAGACTGACCGGTCGGCGATTCGACGCTCGCCGCTCTCGTTTCTTCCCGTTCGTGTTTTCCCCGCTCTCGTTTCTTCCCGTCACCGACCGCCCTTTAGTCCGCGTGACTGCTGTCCGTCGATTTTTCGCCGCCGTCGATTGTCGGCGGCGTCTCCCCGAAGTACGACTGCAGTGCTCCTTTCACGCCGAAGTAGACGGACGTGACGAGGATGAACCAGCCCCCGAACACGAATCCGAGCAGTTCCAGTAGCGACATGTCGTCGTCAAGCGCGACGGGAACGGTAAATCCGACGATTGCCGCGCGGGTTGGACGATGGAACCGACGAAAAACGGTGGACACGAACCGATGGAAAACAGCGGACAAAAAGAACCTGACTCGTCGGCGAGTGCGCGATTAGCCCGACAGCAGGCGCGGCCCGAACACCATGAGGATGAGGCTGGCGAGCATGACCAGTCCGACCGTCGTCGTTATCATCGTGGTCACCTGCCGTCCCTGTTTCGTCGGGAGGCGCGAGACGATGGCTTCGGCACCCATGCGGAGGATGTGTCCGCCGTCGAGCGGGAACGCCGGGATGCAGTTGAAGAAGCCGAGGTTGAGATTTATCCACCCCGTCCAGAACAGCACGTTCGCCAGCAGGAAGGTGCCGCCGCCGAGGGCCGACAGCGGTCCCTGAACGACGTAGAAGTTGCTGTTCCAACCGACGAAGCCAGCGAAGTTGTAGCCGACCGGCATCGAGAGGCTCGCGAACGGGAGCAACAGCGTGCCCGCGATACCGAGCAGGAACGTCGTCAGCGGTCCGCCGCCACCGCCGCCGAACACGGAGATGAACTGCCCCGACACGAGGTCGTGGAACGTCCCCGCCGGGTAGAGTCGGGTTCCGAAGCTGCTCACCGAGATTCCCGAGACGCCGGGCGAGACGAGGATGCCGACGATGGCCTTCCCGTTGCCGTTGTCCTTGAGCGTCACGTCGTAATCGTGTCGAACGTAGGTTCCGCTCTGGTTGACGTAGGCTTCGACGCTCACGGTTTGGCCCGCCTCGTACCCGTCGAGGGTGTCGCTCAACTCGCTGCTGTTGCCGATTCGCTTGTCGTTTATCGACGTAATGACGATGGCGTCCCCGGACTGCAAGTCCGTCTGACTGGCGATGGGGCCGTCCGCCTGCACGGTCGAGAGCGCCCCGACCGGACCGCTCACCTGCTGTCCGTTCACGGTCAGGGTGGCGATGTTTTCGCCCGCGAGTTGCCGACGCAGCGTGCGTTCGGTGTACACGGACTGTCCGTTGGCCGCCGTGATGTTTCCTCCCTTCTCCGCACCCGCCGCGAACGGAGAGCCCTGTGCGACGCCGGTGATGAGCAGGCTGCGCTGAATCGTGGTCTCGCGTTCCTCGCCGTCCCGGTTCAGCGTCACCGACACGGACCGACTCTGGATGTCGGCGAGTTTGTCGTTGAGGTCGCCGTTGCTCTCCACGGCCGTCCCGTTGACGGCGACGATTCGGTCACCGCGCTGGACGTTCGCGGTGTCCGCCGCGGACCCCGGGAACACCCCGCCGACCGCCGCGCCCGAGGCGACGGAAATCGAGGCCATCACCGGGCCGAAAAGGAGCAGGAAGGCGATGATGGTTATCGCGAAGTTGTTCGTCACACCCGCCGCGAACATGCGGCTTTGACTTCCCCTGTCCGCGTCCTTTCTGCTCTCCTCGTCCGGCTCGACGAACGCGCCGACCGGGAGGAACGCGAGGAGTGCCAGCCCCATCGACTGGATTTCGATGTCTTCGACGCGGCAGAAGATGCCGTGGCCCCCCTCGTGGACGACTAACCCGATGAGGAGGCCGAGCAGGATTTCGGGGGCAACCGACAGCGGCAGGAAATCGTTGACGCCCGGGATGACGAGCACGTTCCGGGGCTGAGTAACCGCCGACGGTGCGGGTGGATTTTGCACCACGACGATGGCCTGCACGACGAGCAGGAGGAAGGTCCCGACCATCACGACGAGCGCGATTCCGAGACCGAAGTTCCCCCACGCCCGCCAGAACCGTTTCGGCCGTGCGAGGCGGTCGATGAGTTTCTTTCCTCGTTGCGTGTGAAGGGTCAGCACCGGCCCCTGCATGCCGATATAGGAGGGCAGCATATCGTTCGCCCGTAGTCCAAGCAGGATGAACCAGTAGGCGGCGAGTCCGAGGAGGACCCAGAGGAGCGTATCCATTGGTGAAACGAATGGGGCCGTCGCTCAAAGGCGTTTGGGAACGAACGTGAAAAAATTTCGGACGGTACTCCGTTATTCCGCGGTCTGCCAGTCTTCTTCGAGTTCCTGCTGCTCTTCGTCCGTACCGCTCCGTTTCTGCTGGAGCTTTCGGACCGCGGCGAGTCCGGCGGCGGTGCCACCGAGGACGGCCGCACGGCGAGCGAAGGTACGAATTTTGCTGCCGCCCTTCGTCTCCTCGACGTCCGTCTCTTCCGCTGTTTCGGTTTCCGTTTCTGGTTCCTCGGCCGTCTCGACCTCGGATTCTTCGACGAGTTCGGTTCGCTTCAACGCTGGCTTCTCTAGATTGAGTTCTATCAGGGCCATGATATTATATCGGTTTAGTCGTTGACGTGATTGGTCGTCAATCCGACTCTACATTGTTTCGTACGACTGGGAGGTACTTTGTTATGTCCTTGTTAGTCGGACGTAATAGGGTACTACCTGCCAATCAACTTAACTCTGTTGGCAGCTAGCGTTCGCGGCGCAGACGCCCTAAGACGAACTCCTCGTCCAGATTCGAGAGGAACGGACCGAGTTTCGGTCCCTGTTCCTCGCCGAAAAAGAGCTGATAGCCCACGCCGAAGAAGTCGCCGATGTCGATGTCGTGGCGCTTTGCGGTCTCGTAGATTTCGCCCTGAATCTCCTCGCCGTCGTGGCCCGCTTCGATGAAATCCGCCAGTTCCGACAGTGCGGCGTCGGTCTCGGTATCGAGGTCCACGTTCGGCATCTCGGTTCGCTTCAGGTCGTAGTCGTACTCGTTGCTTGTCCGCTTCGCCCACGCCTCCGCCTGTTCGACGCGTGCGAGGGCGGCCTCGACGGCCCACTCCGGCGCGTCGTCCGGGATGTGGCCTTCGCGCCGCGCGATTTCCTCGCGGAGTTCGGGGTCGTCCGTCATACCCAAGATGGCGGCAAAGGTGTACGGGATGCGAATCCGCTCTTCCCGCGGGTCCGCTACGACCATCGGGTACACCCGTTCGGCGAGCGCCTGTTCGCGCTCGTCGGCGTCCTCTTCGCCGAAGTAAATCCGCTCGAAGCGGTCGAACTCGTCCACCAGCAGGTCGAGGCGGCCGATGTCGAAGTCGCGCGCCTTGCTCGGGTCCTTGGTGAAGAAGTAACGCAACACCTCGGGTTCGAGCAGTTCCAGCACTTCCGAGACGAGCACGATGTTCCCTTCGGAGGAGGAAAACGGCTTCCCGTTCAGCGTGAACCACTCGTAGGTCATCGGCACCGGCGGTTCGAAGTCCATCACGTTGCGGGCGATGTCCTCGCCACTCGGCCACGAGCCTTCAGCGTGGTCCTTGCCGAACGGTTCGAAGTCCACGCCGAGCGTCTTCCACTGGGCTGGCCACTCGAAGCGCCACGGGAGTTTCCCGTCGCGGAGGGTCGCCGTCCCCTCGTGTCCGCAGCCGTCGATAACGCTGTCGCCTGCCTTCAGGTCGGTGCAGACGTACTCGACGGTGCCCGCGTCCACGTCGAACGCCGTCACCGTCTCCGTCACCTTGCCACACTCCTCACAGATGGGGTTGAACGGGATGTACTCCTCGTCCACCTTGTCCTGATACTCCGCGAGCACCTCGCGCGCTGTCTCGGCGTTGTGGAGGAGGTCGCGGGTCACGTCCTCCAACTCGCCGGACGTGTACATCTCGGTGTTCGACATCACGTCGATGGGGACGCCCAGTAGGTCCGCGCTCTGCTGGATGAGGTTCGAGAAGTGCTTCCCGTAGGAGTCACAGCAGTCGAACGGGTCGGGGATGTCGGTGTACGGTTTTCCGAGATTGCGCCCGAGCGCTCCGGCGTTCACGTCGCCCAACTCGACGATGTTCCCCTCCAAGTCGGCGAGTTTTCGTGGGAGCTTTCGGAGCGGGTCGCGGTCGTCGGCGGTGAACACCTGTCGAACTTCGTGGCCTCTGTCGCGGAGCACTTCGGCGACGAAGTAGCCGCGCATAATCTCGTTGACATTGCCCAGATGGGGAACGCCGGACGGAGAGATACCGCCCTTGATCGTGATGGGGTCCTCGGGGTCCCGCGCCTCGATTCGGTCGGCCACCTCGTCGGCCCAGAAGACGTGGTGGTTTTCCTCGTCCACCTCGTCGCGGTCGTCGGTCGGTGCCGTCCCGGCGCTCATTCTTGTACCCAGTAGGTCATCTCGTCTTCCGCTCCCTCGGGGATGATGTCCGTACCGGTGTGGTCCCCGTTGAGGACGGCATCGGCGATTCGCTCCGGTTCAGTTCCGTCGAGGACGATGGTTCGAACGCCGGAGCGCCCGATGAGTTTCGCGGCCAGCAGGTCCACGGGTGCGGAACTGCCCGCGGTCATCTCGAGGTCGGCGATGACGTCCACGAGTTCGCTCGCGGAGAGTTCGTCGTACTTCGTCGCGTCCGCGACCTCGTTCGGGTCGTCGCTGTACACGCCGTTCACGCTCGTCGCGTAGACGAGCAGGTCGGCGTTGGTGTACTCGGCCAGCGCGGCGCTCACGGCGTCCGTCGTCTGGCCGGGCATCACGCCGCCCATGACGGCGATGTCGCCGCGATGCATCGCGGTCCCCGCCTCTTCGTACGTCTCGGCCGGACTCGGCGCGGCCTGCTCGCCGAGCGCCGCGATGAGCAAGCGAGCGTTGAGTCGCGTCACGTCGATTCCGATATCGTCCAGTTCTATCTCGTTCGCGCCGAGGTTCCGCGCGGTTCCGATGTACTCCCGGGCGACGCCGCCGCCCCCGACGACCGCGCCGATAGTACACCCCTCCGTTGCGAGCGATTCGATGACTTCGGCGTGTCCGCGCACTCGTTGAGACTCCAGGTCCGGCGCGAGCACACTACCGCCGATAGAAACGACCACCTTCATGCTATCGCCGTCTTACCCGGACGCGGCCTTAAGCGTTCTCAACTTCCGACCGAAGGATAAAAGCGACTCGCTCCCGCCTGTACGTTCATGATGGTAGTGGGTGTCGTCGGCGACGAGGCCGATGCCGTCGCCGACCGACTTGCCGACCGATTCGCGGACCGAGGAAGAGTGGGAACCGTCCAGCACGAATCGCACGACTCGGAGGTTCCCGAGCCATCGGACGCTTCGAGCGCCGAGACCGCGTTCGAACTCGATGCCGACGGCTGGCGAGCACGCGGGGAAGACAAATCCGTGACCGACGTTCTCGATACGCTCGCACCGACACACGACTACGCCGTCGTCACCGGATTTCCGAACGCCGACCTGCCGACCGTCGTCCTCGGCGATGCGGACCACGCGGGCACGACCCTCGTCCGCGCGGACGGTCCCGCGGAACTCGACGTCGAAGCGGTCGCGGACGAACTCGAAGCGACCGAACCCTACGAGACGCTCGAATCGCTGGTCGCGCGGGCGAAACGCGATCCGAAGGCGGAGCGCTCGGGTGCCATCACCACGTTCACCGGACGCGTTCGGGCGAAGGACTCGGACGAGGACACGCCGACCGAATTCCTCGACTTCGAGATGTACGAGGGCGTCGCGGACGCCAAGTTAGACGCGATTCGCTCCGACCTCGAAGCGCGAGACGGCGTTTTTCGGGTTCTCATGCACCATCGAACCGGTCGTATCGACTACGGTGAAGACATCGTGTTCGTCGTCGTGCTGGCCGGACACCGCGACGAGGCGTTTCGGACCGTCGAGGATGGCATCAATCGGTTGAAAGCCGAGGTACCGATTTTCAAAAAAGAGGTGACGCTCGACGAGCAGTTCTGGGTTCACGAGCGATAACGACGGAAAATTGTCCCTATTCTGTCCACTTTCCTCCCTTTCGGATAGCAAGCTCTTTTCTCGGAAATAAAACGCGAGAAGTGATTTTAAACTTTTAGAAGCGATTAGAGGCGGCCGTAAAACGTCGTTTTTTACCCGCGTTCACGCTACTTTGCGTTCAATTCTCCTAAAGATTCCCGAAACTACCCTAAGCTTCCTCCCTTTATAACATATCCTCGCTCCATGGTGAAACCGGAGTCAGCACATGAGCGCTACCACCCAAGCCGCCACCGAAAGCCCTGAACCGGAATCCAAGGAAGCCTGCCTCAAGCAGTACCTCTGCGAGAAAGCGAGCGATGGCGAGCTCTACTTCAAGAGCAAGTTCATCGCGGACGAAGTCGGCCTCTCCTCCAAGGAGATCGGCGCGCTGATGGTCAAACTGACCGACTGTGCCGAACTCGAAGTCGAGAAGTGGTCGTACACGAGCGCGACCACGTGGCGCATCGCTCCCGCGTAACTTCGGCTCACCGCTCCCCGCGTGCGCCCCGCAATCCCTGACCTCCCTCCGAATCTCACACCCACAACCCCCAACCTGAATCAACCCCGAACTCCACCACAGCCACACCCTCCATCCCCAGAACACCCGTCACAACGACGCTCCGTCACCCCACATCGCAACCTGATCAAAAACTCCGCACCCCCGAAACACTCCACACCCGCCGAATCGCTCCCCGAACTCGCAACCTCCCCCACCGTCCCCCGAACCGATTGCCCCTCGGTTCACGACCTGAAACGGTCCCCGTCCGCTGTCCCGAGTCTGCCACGCACGCCCTCCCTCTTACTCATCCCCTTCACTCCGCTCTACTTCTTACTCGTCCCCTTCACCCCGCTCTCCTCCGTTCCCTGCATTCCTTCCCGCCCGTTCCGTTCTCGTCATCTCTCCTCGTTATCTCCCTCCTGCCGCCTCTCGATGTTCCACCTCCTGCCGCCTCCCGCTTTTCCGCCTTCGACGCTTTTGTAGTCGCCCGCTGTTTTCGTTCGACCAGTGTCACTCCTCTCCGCGTTGACGTCCGCGATTTTGCCCGTTCTCGCCGTTGCCGCCGTCGGATTTCTCCTCGGGACCGTGCGCGACATCGAGGTGAGCGCCCTCGGAACGGTCACGATTTACGTTTTGACGCCCGCGCTGGTGTTCCACAGCCTCACGACCTCCTCGCTCGGCGGGGAAACGGTGCTCACGCTCGCCGCGGGTGTGTTGGTCTTCACGGTCGGCATGGCCGCCGTCGCGGAACTGGTCGGCCGTGCGCTCGGCGAGACGGAACCCGTCCTCGGCGCGCTCGTCCTGTCGAGCACGTTCCCCAACGCGGGTAACTACGGGATTCCGCTCTCGCAGTTCGCCTTCGATGGCGTCGGGCGGAGTACCGCAATTCTCTACATCGCCGCCCAGTCGGTCTTGACCTACACCCTCGGCGTCTACATCGCTTCGCGCGGCGACGAAACCTCGAACCTCGCCGCCGTTCGGGAGGTGTTCAAACTCCCGCTCGTCTACGCTGTCCTCGCGGCCGGAGTCGTCCGGTTCCTCGGCGTCGTCCCGCCCGCCGACTCGGCGATGATGAGCACGCTGAAACTGACCGGCGACGCCGCGATTCCCATCATGTTGCTCATGCTCGGGATTCAACTGGCGAACACCGACTCGGGGGCGGCCGTGGCACGCGTCGGCGTTTCGAACGTCTTGAAGCTCGTCGTGGCCCCGGTTTTTGCCGTCGGCGTGGTCTTCCTGCTCGGGTTTTCGGACGTCACCGTCGCACGCGTGTTCGTTCTCGAATGTGCGATGCCCGCCGCCGTGACGCCGCTCATCCTCTGTATCGAATACGACCACGGGTCGAGCGGGAGGCTTTCCGGCCCGGAGTACGTGAGCACCGCCATCTTCGTGAGCACGCTCGCGAGCGTCCCGGTCCTGACGCTCCTCATCGCCATCCTGCAGTCCGGCGCCGTCGTCTAGGGGTTTATACCCATTCGTTCCGTAGTAGGACCGAATGGCTTCAACGGAGCCGCCCGAGGCAGGTCCCTCACTAGAACGGTTACGCTCGGTGTTTCGGGTGTACGACGTTCGAACTGATGGCGAGCAGTTGGTTTATTACGGGGAACCCCTCGTCACCCAAGAGCGACTGATGCAGACCGTCTGGCCGCTCTTTCGTGAACAGGGATACGAGGTCTCGCTTTCGACGCGGATGGGGGAGTACGTCCTCGTCGCCGAACCCGTTCACCTCGGCCCGAACGGGGTTCCGTGGAAGAACGTCGTCCTGTTTCTCGCCACCGTTCTCTCGACGCTGTGGGCGGGGACGCTGTGGTACCACGTCAATCCCGTCTCGAACCCGGTCGGGGCCGTGATGACCGCGTGGCCGTTCACGTTCGCCGTCATGGGCGTGCTCGGGACTCACGAACTGGGTCACTACGTCATGAGTCGTTACCACGGTGTGGAGGCGAGTCTCCCGTATTTCATCCCCGTTCCGCTTTCTATCATCGGAACGATGGGTGCCGTCATCCGGATGAAGGGCCAGATGCCCAACCGAAAGGCGCTCTTCGACATCGGCGTCGCCGGCCCCATCGCGGGCCTCGTTGCGACCGTCGTCGTCACCGCGGTCGGTTTGACGCTCGACCCCGTGACCGTCCCGCAGTCGGTCATCAACAGCGCGAACACCATGGAAGTGCAGTTCGGCTACCCGCCCCTGCTCAAGGGCATCGCCGCCGTGATGGGGCAACCGCTCACCTTCGACGACCCGTCGCGGTCGGTCAACCCGGTCGTCATCGGCGGGTGGGTCGGCATGTTCGTCACCTTCCTCAACCTCATCCCGGTCGGCCAACTCGACGGTGGCCACATCGTTCGCGCGATGATTGGCGAGCGCCAGGAAAGTATCGCGGCCCTCGTCCCCGCGATGCTATTCGGCCTCGCCGCCTACGTCTTCTACGTCCTCGACGTGAGCAACGCGACCGTGCTGTGGGTCATCTGGGGCTTCCTGTCGATGTTCTTCGCGTACGTCGGCCCGGCGAACCCCGTCAACGAGGACGGCCTCGATGCGAAACGGATGGCGATCGGAATCCTGACCTTCATCGTCGGAGTCCTCTGTTTCACGCCGGTTCCCATCGAGATAATCGGTCCGTAGACTAAATCAGATAATCAACCCGGTGACTGAATCATTCACTCCCCGTGCGTGTAGCCGCGGTCGGGAAGCGCCTCGTCGTCCAGTTGAATCCCGTCCTCCGTCACCGACCCGACGACGGAAATCGGCGTCGGCGATGCCTCCCGCGCGTCCTCTACGGTCTCCTTCGGCACGGTGAACACCAGTTCGAAATCCTCGCCGAAAAAGAGGCTCAGGTCGCGCTCGTCGTCGGCGTCAGTTGCGACTTCTCGGACGCTGTCCGCGACGGGAATCGATTCGCCGTCGAGTTCGAACCCGCACTCGCTCGCCTCCGCGAGTTGGTGAACCGAGCGAGCGAGACCGTCGCTCGAATCCATCATCGCGGTTGCGAACGGCGCGAGCGCTCGTCCGGCGGCCACCCGCGGTTCGAACCGGAACAGTTCGTTCGCCCGCTCGATTTCTCCCGCTTCGAACAGTCGGAGCGCCGCCCCGCTCCGTCCGAGCGTGCCGGTCACGCACAGCGCGTCTCCCGGCTCCGCGCCCGAGCGTAACACCGGGTCGTCGGTTTCCCCGAGCACCGTCGTCGACGCCGTGAACTCCTCGAAGGTGTCCAGGTCGCCGCCGACGTACCGCGCGCCGACCGACTCGCACACGTCGCTCGCACCCGCGACGAACGATTCGAGGTCGTCGGGGTCGAACTCCGGTGCGGCGTAGACGGCGACACCCGCGACTGCGTTCGCGCCCATCGCGGCGACGTCGGAGAGCGAGGCACCGACCGACCGCCAGCCAGCGGTGTACCGCGTCGTCGCGTCGGGGAAATCCGTCGTCTCGTGGAGCATGTCCGTCGTCAGCACGTGTCCATCGATGACTGCCGCGTCGTCACCCGCGTCGGAGAGGGTTCCTTCGAGCAGACGGAGCGCGGCCCGTTCGTCCATACCCGACGTTTTCTCACGGTGGGGAAAAAGACGAACGGTCTTCGTTGGCTTCAAGCCACCCGCGCGTTATTGGAAAGTTGATGCGTCTCGACCTGGGTGACGTGCAGACGATTCTCGTCGGCTTCGTAGCCGCGCTTGCCGTCCTGCTAGTCATCTTCTTTCTCGCCGGTATCGACGAGGTGATGGCCACGCTCTCGATGGCCGACGGTCGCGTTATCGTGCTCGTCGCCGTCGTCGCCCTCGGATGGCTCTTCGCGTGGTCGATGTCGCTTCGGACCGTCCTCGGCGTCCTCGGCATTCGTATCACCGTCCTCCGCTCGTTTTTCCTCTACGCGGGAGCGACGTTCGCCAACAACGTCACGCCGTTCGGGCAAGCGGGCGGCGAACCGTTCGCCGCGCTCCTCATCTCGCGGACGACGAACGCCGATTACGAGTCGAGTCTCGGTGCCATCGCCAGCGTGGACTCCATCAACTTCGTCCCGTCCATCTCGTTCGCGCTGGTCGGCGTGGTCTACTACGCGACGGTGCTCACGCTCGGCGATACGGCGGTGATGATAGCGCTGTCCATCGTCGCACTCGCCGTCGCGGTTCCGACGGTCGCGGTCGTCGGGTGGCGAAAGCGGGATACCGTCGAGCTGACCATCGCAACGGGCGTCGTTCGGGTCGTCGGCTTTTTCGCTCGGTTCGTGCCGCCGGTTTCCCCGACGACGAAACCCGCGGTGGTCCACCGACTCCGCGGGTTCTTCGACGCCATCGAACGGGTCGCCGGAGATCGCCGTAAACTCGCGCTCTCGGTCTTCTTCTCCGCGCTCGGGTGGCTTCTGTCCTCGGTCTCGCTGTGGCTGTCGTTCTACGCGCTCGGCTACACCGTCCCGTTCGCCGCCGTGTTGTTCGTCGTCCCCATCGGGAGCATCGCGGGTGTCGCGCCCCTTCCGGGCGGCCTCGGTGCGCTCGACGCCGCATTAGTCCTCTTGCTCGTCCCCATCGCCGGGGTTTCGGTGGCGACGGCGAGCGCGGCGGCGGTCATCCACCGCGGCGCGACCTACCTGCTCCCCATCCTCATCGGTGGCTCTACCACCGCGATGCTGGAAGCCGACAACGCGAGTACCGGCAGCGTCAGGAGCGATTGACGGGGAGACGCCCGCTCCCGTTTGAACTCTGTAACGATGGCTTTAAACGCCGCCGCACGGAAATCAGTCGTATGACGACGCTCTACGACGTTCCGGCGGATGCGCTTATCGACGCGCTCGCCGACGAACTTGAGGATCGATTCGACCGACCAGACTGGGCCGAATTCACCAAAACCGGTTCCCAGCGCGAACTTCCCCCCGAACAGGAGAACTTCTGGCACATCCGTGCGGGGAGCCTCCTCCGAAAGGTCGCCATGAACGGTCCCATCGGTGTCGAGCGCCTCTCGACCGAATACGGCGGCAGCAAGGGCGGTTCGAACCGCTACGCCGTCGCGCCGAACCACCGCTCGGACGGCAGCAAGAAGGTCATTCGCACCATTCTCCAGCAGCTCGAAGAGGAAGACCTCATCCAGTCCAACGAGCACCGCGGCCGCGAAATCACGGCGGACGGCCGAAGCCTCCTCGACGACACAGCTGGCGAAGTCCTCTCGGACCTCGACCGACCGGAACTCGAACGCTACGCATAAACTGAGTACCGTCTTTTTCGGTTGCCGTTTCTCCCCGGCCAACCACTCGTTTTCCGACGAGTCGTGCGTCCGCTCTCGGTTCCCCGCGGGACGGACGCCTCCGTAATTGTTTTTGGTCGTGCGCGGTAAACAACCGATAAGGCATGAGTGGAAGTCCCGACGATGACCGACTCGAAGAGCTTCGAAAACAGAAGATGGAGGAGCTACAGGACCAAAAACAGCAGGAGGAGGCCCAACAACAGGCCCAACAGCAGGCCGACGCACAGAAACAGGCGCTTCTCCGCCAGTACCTCACCGACGGTGCGCGAAAGCGACTGAACTCGGTTCGGATGAGCAAACCGCAGTTCGCGGATCAAGTCGAACAGCAGATACTCGCCATCGCACAGAGCGGCCGTATCAACGGCAAAATCGACGACCAGAAAATGAAGGAGTTGCTCCGAGAGCTGAAGCCCGACAAGAAGAGCTTCAACATCAAGCGCCGCTGAGATGGACCTCGGACTCCTCTACAGCGGCGGCAAGGATTCGACGCTCGCCGCCCTCTTGCTCGCCGACTTCTACGACGTCACCCTCGTCACCGCCCACTTCGGCGTCACTGACGACTGGAAAAACGCCCGTGACACCGCCGAAGCGACCGGATTCGACTTCGAAGCGGTCGAACTCGACCACGACGCCGCGGTGACGGCGGTTGAACGGATGGTCGAGGACGGCTACCCGCGGAACGGCATCCAACACGTTCACCTCCACGCGCTGGAAACCGTCGCCGCGATGGGCTTCGACGCGATAGCGGACGGTACCCGCCGCGACGACCGGGTTCCGACCGTCTCGCGCGCGCAAGCCCAAAGCCTCGAAGACCGCCACGACATCGACTACATCGTTCCACTCTCCGGGTTCGGTCGCGGGGCGGTCGACCGCCTCGTCGCGGCGACGCTCGACGTGGAATCCGGGCCGAGCGACGAGATTCGAAAGGCCGACTACGAGGCTGAACTCCGGACGCTCCTCGCACGCGAACACGGCGCGGAAACCATCGACGAGGTGTTCCCTGCCCACGAACAGACGTACGTTACGGGATTTACCGAGCGGCGTTAACTCGGATTTCTGACTATATTTTGTCGATACGCCGTTCGAACGTCGCTCCTGTGTTTCGGTACGCGTTCTCAACGAGTTCGTGAACGCGCGGTAACATCCGACGAACTATACCCTCGGATTGTGTATAGATTGGCGATGCGTGCCTTTCGAGTCGCCTATGACGGCCGCCCGTTCTACGGATTTCAGCGCCAGCCGGACGTTCCGACGGTCGAGGATTCGCTGTTCGAATCGCTTCGTACCCTCGGCGTCGCGGACAGGGTGCCGGACGGCTACGCCGCCGCCGGACGGACGGATTCGGGGGTGTCCGCCCTCGCACAGACGGTCGCGTTCGAGTGTCCCGAGTGGCTCACGCCGTCGGCGTTCAACAGCGAACTTCCGGCCGAGATTCGCGTCTGGGCCAGCGCCGACGTCGTTCCCGCGTTCCACGCAACTCACGACGCCTACTACCGGGAGTACGTCTATCACTGCTATGCACCTCGTGCGAACCTCGGATTGGCGAAGGAGGCGTCCGACCGCCTCTCGGGGGAACACGACTTTCACAACCTGACGTCGGACACCGAGGGGACGGTCCGGGACCTCGACATCGACGTGGTGCAGGATGGCGAGTACCTCGTCTTCACGTTCCGGGCGGGCGGTTTCGCCAGAAACCTCGTTCGACGGGTCGTCTCCTTGATTCACTCGATTGCGACCGGCGACGCCGAGATGGAGAAAATCGAGACCGTCCTCTCATCGGAACCGCTCGACGGGAGAGCGGGCGTCCCGTGTGCGTCGGCACACCCCCTCTATCTAGCCGACGTGGGGTACGACTGCGAGTTCTCGGTCGACGGCGCGGCGGTAAAAAGCGTCCGCGACGTGTTCGGCGACCTCCGCGTCGAGCGGCGGACGCGGAGTCGTGTAACGC
This sequence comes from Haladaptatus sp. W1, assembly GCF_001723155.1. Lineage (NCBI taxonomy): Archaea > Methanobacteriati > Methanobacteriota > Halobacteria > Halobacteriales > Haladaptataceae > Haladaptatus > Haladaptatus sp. W1. Next base: position 11,081 of record NZ_MEIH01000005.1, on the reverse strand, counting down.
GGGATATTTGTCGCGGCGTGGAATAATTTTATACTTCTTTTCGTCTTTTCTGTGTCTATGGTTAACGATGAGCTGCTGTGGGAGGTAACGACGGATATCGTGCTCGGGATAGTGGCCGTCCTTCTCGGACAGGCACTCGGCGGCATCGCGGCGAGCGTGTTCGGATTCCTCGGTGTCCTTCTCTACGCGCTGTTCGCCCTCGGTTCGCTCATCGTCGGCGTCTATCTCGTCGTCCGCGGACTCGGAAAGCTCGTCGAGGAAATCGTCCGGCGCGAAGTCAGGTTCCGCGCTTAGTTCCAGCCCTCCGGCCAGATTCCCGCCGCCCGCATCCCCTCCTCGTACTCCTGTTCTCTGAGGTTCGCCACGATGTCCTCGGGTGTCGGTCTCGGAATCTCCTCGCGTGCGGCCACCTCTTGGACCAGCAGTGCCGCCAGCATGGCGTGTTCGCGGAGGTTGCGGTCGTCCACCTTGTCCCGCGTGTCGGCGTGGGTGTGCCCCCAGCCACGGCCGCGTTCGCCGGGTGCACTGCCGTCCGGTTCGCTGTGCAGTTGCAGCGCCGGAACGCCCGCCTTCAGGAACGGCCAGTGGTCGCTGAAGGGGTGGACACCCTCCTGGAGCAGTATCGGCTGATTCGCCTCCTCGGAGACGGTCTCGACGACCGACCGCATCGTCTCGGAGCCGTGGAGGTAGGCGCGCATGTCGCGGAACCGCCCCGCGCCGTCAACGTTGACGACCGCTCGGACTCGTTCGGTATCGAGCGACTCGACCAACGCCTCGCTTCCCAGCAGACCGGTTTCCTCACAGCCGACGCCCGCGACTCGGACGCGCGTGTCGAGGTCCAGTTTCGAAAGTAGGTGGGCCATGACGACGACGACGGTGATGCCACACCCGTTGTCGAGCGCCCCTTCCGCGATGTCGTGTGCGTCAAAGTGGGCGACGACCACGACTCCCTCGTCCGTCTCGGGACCGAGTTCGGCGACCGCGTTGTGGCTCGTTCCGGGTTCGGTGTTCGCGTCCACGACTAGCCGCGCCGTCGCGCCCGTCTCCGCGTACTCGGTCAACCACGCGCCCGACTCCTTGCTGACGCCGACGGCCGGAACCGCGGCCTCGTCGCCGAAGGTGAGCGAACCGGTCGGCGGCAGCTGTCCCGGCACGTGATTGTGGAAGACGAACCCCTCCGCACCCGCGGCGGCGGCGTGGCCGAACTTCTCCATCCGATGGATGAACCGACTGCCTTTCGGCGTCGTCGTGCTAGCGACAGCTATCTTCCCGGCGACGTCCTTTTCGTCTATCTCCTCGGGCATGCCGTGACCAACGTCCACCAGTTCGCCCCGCACGTCTCCGGCGAGCGAGTACGGAAGCGCGATGGTTTCGAAGGACCGTTCGACCGGTTCGGTCAGGGCGAGTTCCGCAGACCCGCGAGTCCAGCAGTTCATGTCGAACGGTTCGATGTGTGGGTTGCGCGCCCCGGCCCGCTCGAACCCCTCGACGACCAACTCCGCCGCTCGCCGTTCGCCGGGATGACCGCCCATCCTGTTTTCGAGTTCGGTCAGTTTCGTCAGGAATTCCCATGGGTAGTCGTCTGTCCACGCATCGCCAAGCGCACGTTCGACATTGCTCATACGATGAGACGTGTTGCCACGGGTCAAAAAGGTACGCTACAGCTCACGTCTCGTCCCCGCTCGCTCCGCCTCTACCGATATTTGCGCGGGTATCCCCTCGTCGCTCCCGGGAACGAAGTCAGCCACGAGTCCTTCCTCCGAGATGTCCACTATCGGATAATGGCCCGTCGGTTTGATTCCCACCCGCACATCGAGTCCGACAGTCACTGTCCCATAGCGGAAATAATTACGTTTGAATGTTTTGTCATTGGGTTGTTTCAGCTCCACCTTCCGCACGAATATATACTTTAGGATGTACTATTGGAATAATTCTCACAAACTGGCATTAAAAGTCGAAGTTCACTGTTCTGACTTCACACCACTCGACCAGCGCGACGAGTGAGGACTTCCGAAAGCGACGACGGTTCCGAACCGTGACCGAGAACGCCCTCGTTTTTCGGTTCCGTCCCGGAATCGAATTCCGAATAACAAAGCCTTACAGTCTCGGTTTTCGTACATCGGACTATGAGTTCTGTTCCCGAACGGAGCGATATTGATGCCCAATACAAGTGGGATTTGGAAAGTATCTACGCGACCGACGAGGAGTGGGAGGAGGCGTACGAGGACGTCGAAGAGCGACTGAGCGAGTTGGAGGCGTACGAGGGACAGGTGACGGACGACGGCGAGACGTTGCTCACCGTGCTTCAACTCTCCGACGAACTCGGACGCGAAGTCTCCATGGTCGCCTCCTACGCTCGGATGCGGAGCGACGAGGATACGTCCGATCAGGAGTATCAGGCGCTCGCCTCGCGCGCCCAGTCGCTCGCTTCGCGCGCCGGGAGCGCGACGAGTTTCATCGAACCCGAAATTCAGTCGTTGGACCGCGAGGAACTCGACCGGATGATAGCGGAGACGGACGGGTTGGAGACGTACGAACACGCCTTGGACGACGTGATTCGGATGAAAGAACACACCCGTTCGGCGGAAATAGAGAATTTGCTCGCGGAGTTCGGCGAGGTCACGGGCGCGCCGAACGACATCTACAGCATGCTCTCGAACGCCGACATGACGTTCCCGACGGTCGAGGACCCCGACGGGGAGCCGGTCGAAATTACCCAGAGCAACTTCGTCAACCTCCTCAAAAATCCCGACCGCGAGTTCCGCCAGACGGTCTACGAGAACTACTTCGACGAGTGGAGCGACGTCCGAAACGCGGTCGGCGCGGCGTACAAAAACAGCGTCAAAGCGGACGTGAAATACGCGCGCGCTCGGAACTACGACACCGCACGCGAGGCGGCGCTCGACGGGCCGAACGTCCCCGTCGACGTGTACGATAACCTTCTCGACACCGTTCGGGACAACCTCGACAAACTCCACCGACACGCGGAACTCAAGCGTCGGAGCCTCGGCGTGGACGAACTCCGGATGTGGGACGTGTACATGCCGATGACCGACACCGAGAGTCCCGACCTCGACTACGACCAAGCGGTCGAGTACGTCGTGGACGCGGTGGGTGCGCTCGGCGACGATTACCAGTCGCGCGTCGCGGAGGGTATCGAGTCCCGCTGGATAGACGTGTACGAAACCCAAGACAAGCGGAGCGGTGCCTACAGCGGTGGGACGTACGACACCCAGCCGTTCATCCTGATGAACTATCAGGACGACATCTCCTCGATGTACACGCTGGCCCACGAACTCGGTCACTCGCTTCACTCCCAGTTGACGAGCGAATCCCAGCCGTACACGTACAGCAGTTACGAGATATTCGTCGCCGAAGTCGCCAGCACGGTCAACGAGGCGCTGTTGACCCACCATCTCCTCGAAACGGTCGAGGACCCCGACTTCCGACGACACGTCCTGAACGAGTACCTCGAACGATTCCGCTCGACCCTGTACCGGCAGACGCTGTTCGCCGACTTCGAGTATCGGGCCCACCAACTCGCGGAGGACAACGAGGCGCTCACCCCCGACCGGTTGGACGGTATCTACGGCGACCTGAAACGCGAGTTCTACGACCCCGCCGTCGTCGACGACCGAATCGAGCGTGAATGGATGCGGATCCCGCACTTCTACCGCGCGTACTACGTCTACCAGTACAGTACGGGTATCAGCGCCGCCGTCGCGCTGGCGGACAAGATTCTGGAGGAGGGCGAACCCGCCGCCGAACGGTACCTCGACTTCCTCAGCAACGGGTCGCGCGAGTATCCGCTCACCCTGCTCCAAGGCGCGGGCGTCGATATGAGTTCGCCGGAGCCGATTCAGCGCGCACTCGACGTGTACGGAAAACGGCTCGACGAGATGGAAGAACTCATCTAACCGCCGCGGAATCTCGGTTTTTCATCGTTCGGCTTCTCGTCACGCGTACGTCTCTCGGCGAGGCACGCCGATTTCCCAACCGATACCAATCTTCTGTATCGCCCGCGACCCAAAGGCACTTTTAATGTGGTCCCATACGCTTGAACAAGAAATGTCACGCAGCCCATCCGTCCCGGACCGACCAACGCTCGAACTGGACCCCGAGATGTCCGACGAGGAGCGCCTGTCCGCGCTCAAGGAACATTTCACGGACATCACGAAGGTCAACCAGAAACTGCGTGAGCGCGTCGATGCCGCGGCCGAGCGACGAGACGATCTCGCAAACGAGGTCGACCAACTCCAGCGTGAAAACGAGATGCTGAAGACGACCTCCCTGTACGTCGCGACCGTCGAGGACGTGACCGAGGACGGGGTTATCATCAAGCAACACGGCAACAATCAGGAGGTGCTGACCGACGTGGCGGTGCAACTTCGGGAGGACATCGAGGCTGGTGACCGCGTCGCCGTCAACGATTCGTTCACCATTCAACGGTTGTTGGACACGGAAAAGGACGCACGAGCGCAGGCGATGGAAGTGGACGCATCGCCGACCGTCTCGTACGAGGACATCGGCGGCATCGACGAGCAGATTCGGGAGGTCCGCGAAGCCGTCGAGGAACCCCTCGTCAACCCCGAGCAGTTCGAAGCGGCGGGTATCGAGCCGCCGAGCGGCGTCCTGCTCCACGGCCCGCCGGGAACCGGGAAGACGATGCTGGCGAAAGCGGTCGCCAACCGGACCGACGCCACGTTCATCAAGATGGCCGGGTCCGAACTCGTCCAGAAGTTCATCGGTGAGGGCGCGAAACTCGTCCGCGACCTCTTCTCCCTCGCGGCGGAACGCGAACCCGCGGTCATCTTCATCGACGAAATCGACGCCGTGGCGTCCCGCCGAACCGACTCGAAGACGTCCGGTGACGCCGAGGTCCAGCGCACGATGATGCAGTTGCTCTCGGAGATGGACGGCTTCGAGGACCGCGGCAACATCCGCATCATCGCGGCGACCAACCGCTTCGACATGCTCGACAGCGCCATCCTCCGCCCGGGCCGCTTCGACCGCCTTATCGAAGTCCCGAACCCGACTGTGGAGGGTCGCCACCGCATCCTCGAAATCCACACCGGCGACATGAACCTCGCCGACGACGTGGACTTCGACCGCCTCGCCGACGAGACGGAGGGCTTCAGCGGTGCGGAAATCGAGAGTCTGACGACCGAATCCGGCATGTTCGCCATCCGCGACGACCGGTCCGAGGTGACCATGGCGGACTTCGAGGGCGCGCTCGAAAAGATGGAAGCGGGCGACAAGTCGTCGGTGCCGAACCTGCGGTACGCGTACTAACACCCACCTTTTGCTGCACGAGAAATCGCGGCGGTGCCGCGATTTCTCGCTGGCAAAATCTGGACCAAAACCTCGGTGCTCCCTTCGAGGCACTTCGTGCCTCTCCGGTCCGCGCTGAGTCCGTTCGCTTCACTCACGGGGAACAACGAAGAACCCGCGGTTGTGTCGTCGGCCTATTTCTGACGGTTGTGAAAATACGGGTTTCTGGCGGTCGTGTCGGTGGCTGACTCTGGCGGTTGTGAAAATTCGAGAAACGACGACGTTTGTCGACGATTCCCTCTCGACGGAAAATCGACCTGCCATCCGAGAACTAGTTTCCCGCGTCGAAGGAGGTGTCTTTTTCACGTCCGACGGTGCGGAGTTTCGTATGCGAGTAGACCTCGGCAACGCCCTCGACTCCGTTGCCTCGCCCGGCGTCTCGCGCGATGCACTCTCCCGTTTGGACGAGCGCGTCGCCGACGCCCACGAGCGAATCGAAACCGGACGAGCGAACGACGAACACGGCTACGCGGCTCTGAACCTCCCGGAAACGACGGATACCGACGAAATCCGATCCGCGGTCGAACCGTTCGCCGACGCCGAGACGGTTTTGACGGTCGGTATCGGCGGCAGCGCGCTCGGTGCGGCGACGCTGGCCAACGGTCTCGACTCCGACGTGGACGCCTACTTCCTCGATAACGTCGACCCGGAACACGTCTCGGCCCTCCTCGACCGACTCTCGCTTTCGGACACGGCCGTCAACGTCGTCTCGCGCTCGGGCACGACGGCCGAGACGTTGGCCAACTTCCTCGTCGTCCGCGACGCGATGGAGTCCGCGAACGTGGACTGGACGGACCGCACCTTCGTCACGACGGGCGAAGAGGGGAACCTCAGGAATCTCGCCGACCGACACGACCTGCCCGCGCTCGACGTTCCCGACGGCGTTCCGGGTCGCTTTTCGATGCTCTCGACGGTCGGCTTGGCGTGTGCCGCCATTCAGGGTCACGACATCGATGCCGTTCTCGACGGGGCGCACGCCGAGGCGGACCGGCTTGCGGGGTCGCTGTTCGAGTCGCCAGCCTACGCCTACGGTGCGGCCACCTACGCGCTCGATGAACGCGGCGCGGGCATCAACGCGATGATGCCCTACGCGGAATCGCTCGAAACGTTCGCGGAGTGGTTCGCGCAGTTGTGGGCCGAGAGCCTCGGGAAGGACGGACTGGGCCAGACGCCGGTGCGGGCGCTCGGTGCGACCGACCAGCACTCGCAACTCCAACTGTACCGCGCCGGACCCAGCGACAAGATGGTGACGTTCGTCCGACCGACGGAGCGCGCCGACCGGTCGATTCCGGAAACCGACCTACCCGGTCTCGAATATCTCGGCGGCGGCAGTTTGGGTTCGCTCCTCTCGGCCGAGTTCGAGGCGACCGAAGCGAGCCTCGCGGCGTCGGGACAACCGAACGTCCGCCTCGAAATCGACCGCGTAGACGAGTACGGACTCGGCGAACTCTGTTACTGTCTGGAAGCGGCGTGCGTCCTCGCGGGCGAACTCTACAGCGTCGAGACGTTCGTCCAACCGGCGGTCGAGTGGGGTAAGCGCGCCGCTCGCGGCCTTCTCGGTGGCGGCGACTTCGAGGAAGCGGACGAAGTTGCAGAAAAATCGACCCTTACCGTGGAATAGCGGCGTTCACAAAGCATTTACCGACCCGCAAACTTTCATCCTATATCCCTTGCGTCGAACCCTGAACGGCGCATTTTCAGTATGAACAGGCGACATTTAATTCGGATGGTGTTTGTGGCAATCGTCGCTCTCTCGACCGTCTCGGGCGTGACGAGCGCACGCGGCAGTACCGCTCTCGATGCGACGGGAAAAACCCCGCTTAGCCACGACCAAACGACCGCGAACAACAGTTCGGTTTCGATTTATCACGAGGATGTTCCTCTCGTTCTCAATGCTGCAGGCAATCAGTCTATCCGTGGAAACACGACGCTCGACCCCGGCACGGAGCTCGAAATGCAGATTCACGCCACGAATCGGTTCTTCATGTCAAAATCGATGACGGTGGCGTCCAACGGCACCTTCGCCGCGACGTTCAACTTCTCCGAGTACGAACCCGGCACGAAGTTCGGCGTCATCGTCGGCCGTCCGCAAAACAACTCGACGGACGTCGACGCGCTGACCGTCGTCGATGGTGTCCTCCGAAACCGGACGAACGAGTCGGTACAGCGTTCGACGACCACGGCAACCGACACCACCGAAGCCGCGACGACGACCTCGACCACCGCCGCGACGGACGGATCTGACGCGGCCGCCAACACAACTCGGACGACGAGCACCGAAACCGAGATGGCGGCCGAGGCACCGACCGAGAGTGAAGGACAACCCGGATTCGGCGTCTTCGTCGCCGTCGTCGCCCTCGTGGGTCTCGTCGGACTCGGTTTCGTCCGCCGAATCGACTGACCGGTCGGAGCACATTTACCGCCGGGGATACATTTTTTCGGTATGGAAGACGGTACCGCGGCGGGGGTCGGCGAGTCGTCTCCCCCGCGTTCGTTCGAGGGGATGGTGCGTGCAGTGCTCCAAAGCGGCGCGCTCGGATTCTCCGGATTGCTCGCCATCTCCATCTGGGCGTCGATACTCGTCTCGCTGGCGGGCGGTGAGAGCGTCGGCGTGATGGTACGCTCCGCGCTCAGCATCGTTTCGCTCGGCCTCGGAACCGGCACCGTCGCGCTCGTATTCCTCCGCGTACGGGGAATCGGTCGCTCGTATCTCGATTTCAAACTTCCGACCCGGCGCGACGTCGGCTACATCGTCGTGGGGATACTCTCCATCTTCGTCCTGATGTTCATCCTCTCGTTCCTGCTGACCGAACTCGGCATTCGGACGGCCAGTCACAGCGTCGAGCAACAGGCGAAAAGCGGCAACCCGGACATCCTGTTGCTCTTCGTCCCCCTCTCGTGGCTCGTCATCGGGCCGTGCGAGGAACTGCTGTATCGAAACATCATCCAAAAGTCGCTGTACGATTCGTTCTCGGACTACGGAGCGGTCGTGGTTGCGAGCGTCGTGTTCGCGCTGGCGCACGTGCTCGCCTACGCGACGGGTTCGACGCCGCTCGAACTAGCGGGGACGCTCGTCGTCATCTTCTTCCTCTCGCTCGTCCTCGGAACGGTGTATCTGAAAACGGATAACCTCACGGCGTCGGCGCTCGTCCACGGGACGTTCGACGCCATCGTGTTCGGCGTGATGTATCTCCAGTTTGCAGGATAAATCCGGTTACTCGTGGTCTCCGCTCGGTCAGTTGGGATTCTTTCGTGAGAGCGGGCTGCCACAAATCGGGCACCGGTCTTTCTTTTCGTCGAACTCCCGACCGCATCCCGAGCACTGGAACGACCAGTCGCGCTGTTCCTCGATACCGTCCTGTGCGATGACTTCGACGGAAACGTCCAATCGGTCGGCGACGTTCTGCATCGCGTAGTCGTCGGTGACGAGGGTCCCATCCAGTTCGAACGCGGACGCGACGAGTCGGATGTCGGTGTCCGAAAGCACGTCCAAGTCGCCCGTGTGGTCCGCCGCTCGGCGTACCTTCTCGACGGCATCGTCTCGTGGGATGTGAATGTGCATTCCCGAACCCTCCATGGCGTCGAACCGGAAGGCGTGTTCGCCTTCGAGTTCCTCCTGAACCATCGGAATCGACGCTGTCTGTTGGGTGGTGTGATACTCGTTGATGAAGGCTGAGGAGTCTAAAACGTACATTTACCGCTGAACGACGATGTAGTCTTTAACCGCTTGCACTCGGTTTACGGGTAGTTCGAAATGACCGTCCTCGTTCGTTTCGAGGTCGACGGTGTCGGTATCGAGCTGTTCGTCGGGTTCGACGACGAGGCTGGACAGCCCCCCCGTCTTCAGGTTCATGGTGATGTTGTAGAGCATTCCCAGTTCCGTACCGTCCGAACCCATGACGGCCTTTCCCGAGAGATTTTCCGCGAGTATGCTCGGCATACGAGGTGATTACCGACCGCTACTACATAAACTCCACGGGGAGTAGCCGCCCGCTTCGAATGAATTCGAGGCGAATCGGTGGACGGCCGGACGAGCGTGGCGATGGAGTTAAATGCCGTGCGGGGCTGTTCTGTGATAAGAACTTCTCCCGGGTGGTAGGTATGTCGGACACAGATACACACGAAACGGAAACTCGATCCCTCAGGACTCCCATCGTCGCAGTCCTCGGTCACGTCGACCACGGCAAGACCAGCCTGCTCGACAAGATCCGAGGCTCGACGGTCATCGAGGGCGAGGCGGGAGCGATTACACAACACATCGGCGCGACGGCCGTGCCGCTCGACGTGGTGTCGAAGGTCGCCGGGAAACTGGTCAACCCGGACGACTTCGACCTACCGGGGCTGCTCTTCATCGACACCCCGGGTCACCATTCGTTTACGACCCTTCGGTCGCGTGGTGGCGCGCTGGCGGACATCGCCATCCTGGTGGTGGACGTCAACGACGGCTTCCAGCCACAGACGGTGGAGGCCATCAACATCCTCAAACAGTCACAGACGCCGTTCATCGTCGCCGCGAACAAGATAGACACGACGCCGGGGTGGAACCCCGAGATGGACGCCCCGGTCCAGCAGACGTACGAGGCCCAGAGCGACCGCGCGCGCTCGACGCTCGACAGCAGCCTGTACGAACTCATCGGCGAACTCAGCGACGCGGGCTTCTCGGCTGACCTCTACTGGCGCGTCCAGAACTTCCAGAACAACATCGGCGTCGTCCCCGTCAGCGCCGAGACGGGCGAGGGCGTCCCCGACGTGCTGACGGTGCTGATGGGTCTGGCCCAGCGCTACATGCGCGAGGACATGGAAATCGACGTGGCCGGGCCGGGTGCCGGAACCGTCCTCGAAGTCAAAGAGGAGAAGGGCTTCGGGACGACCCTCGACGTGGTGCTGTACGACGGCACCGTCCGTGCGGACGAAACCATCGTCGTCGGCGGGATGAACGAACCCATCGTGACGGACGTTCGCGCCCTACTGAAACCGCGACCGCTCGCCGAAATCCGAACCGAAGACCGGTTCGAGAAGGTCGATTCCATCGCGGCGGCGGCCGGGGTGAAAATCGCGGCACCGAATCTGGACGAGGCGATGGCGGGTGCGCCCGTCCGCGTCGTCCGTGACCGCGAAATCGAAGACGTCATCGAGGAGGTCCAAGCCGAACTCGCGGAAGTCGAGGTCAGCACGCAGGAGGAGGGCATCGTCGTGAAAGCCGACACCCTCGGAAGCCTCGAAGCCATCGTGAGCACGCTCGAAGAGGAGGAAATACCGGTCATGCGCGCGGAGGTCGGCGACGTCGCCCCGCGCGACATCCGCTTTGCGACGACCGCGGACGAGCCGAAACACCGGACCATTCTGGCGTTCAACGTGGACGTGCTCGCCGACGCCGCGGACGAAGCGGAACAGCGCGACATCCGACTGTTCGACAGCGACGTCATCTACCAGCTCATCGAGGAGTACGAGGAGTACGTGGACGAGATGGAGCGCGCCCAACAGCAGACCGTCCTCGACAACATCACCCGTCCGGCCCGCTTCCGCATCCTCGAAGACCACGTGTTCCGACAGAACGACCCCGCCGTCGTCGGCGTCGAGATAATGTCCGGAACGGTACGGAACAACTCCTTCGTCGCCAAGTTCGAGGCGAACGAACCGAAACGCGTCGGTACCCTCAAGGGAATTCAAGAACAGGGCGACGACGTGGACGAAGCCCGCGCGGGAAGCCGCGTCAGCGTCGCCATCGACGGGCCGACGGTCGGCAGGCA
>NZ_MEIH01000004.1:0-5336 GCF_001723155.1 Haladaptatus sp. W1 | reverse complement strand
GGCTCCGGGTTCGATTCAGGACCCGGCTCCGTGGTGGGTGAGGAGTCGATGATTTCCGTCTCGGACGGTGGTTCGGCCTGTCGGTCCGCCGCCTTGCTCTCGATGGGTTCCGGCGTGGGTTCCGGTTCCTCTATCGCCGTCACCTCCTTGTTCTCGCTGACCACCTTCTCGTTTCCACAGCGTTGACACTCCTCGAACTCCCGGACCGTCACGACGACTTCGTTACCCTGCTCTTCGCGCTCGCGCTCTATTTCGGACTCACCGTAGTCATGCCCCAACAGCGAACATCTGAGACCCATTGAGTGTGGGTTATTTTCACGGTGTGATAAAAGGGTATTGTTTTTTCTAACGTTAGCCGAAGTTTTCCGTTTTCGCCTCGTCCGGGTCGTGTCCGGTCGCTGCCAGAACGTCGAGAGCGTCCGAGAGGAAGTCGGCGAACCCGTACACGAACGACCGTCCGTCTGCGCGCGAGAGGACGGTCCGTACTTCCTCGCTCTCGCTCACCGCCTCCTCCGTCAAGACGACCGTCGCACCGTCGGCCTCCAACTCTCGAAGTCGGTCCTCGTGGGCGGGTTCGTCGTCCCGATACACGATTGTCGCGTCGTTTCCGTCCGCCAACGCGCGCTCCCCGATTCCGACGGCCGGACCGATGCCCGGCCCACCCGCGAGGACGATGACGCGGGCTTCGCCCTCGTAGTACGACCGACCGAAGGGACCCGCGATGGACACCGTGTCTCCGGCCTCGCGCTCCGCGAGCCACGGGCTGAGGTCCCCGTCCGGGTCGATTCCCACCGTAATTTCGAACGTCTCCGTCGCGGTCGGCGATGAGAGCGTGTAGTGGCGCGTGATTTCCTCACCGTCTACGATTCCAGCGACCTGGAGGAACTGTCCGGGACGGGCGTTGAATCCCGGCGGTGACTCGATCTCCAGCGCAATCATCCCTGCTCCGACATTTCTCACCGATTTCACTTCGACTTCGGTTCCATCCATGGTGGGACGTTTGGCCGTAAGAACCAAATTCCTTCCCACTTCGCCGACTCTGCTTCAGAAGGCTTTTGATTTGCCACCGGGTAACGTAGCAGTGATGCAAGACCTGAACTGGGCCATCGGCGGCGAAGCCGGCGATGGAATCGATTCGACCGGGAAAATCTTTGCGCAGGCACTCTCCCGAGCGGGCCGACATGTCTTCACGTCGAAGGATTTCGCGTCCCGTATTCGAGGGGGCTACACCGCGTACAAGATCCGGTCGTCTACCGACCGAGTCGAGAGCGTCGTCGACCGACTGGACATCCTCGTGGCACTGACCCAGCGGACCATCGACGAGAACCTCGACGAACTTCACGAGGACAGCGTGATCATCTACGACGGGGAACGGACGGAGATGGAGGACGTCGACATCCCCGAGGAGATGATCGGATTGGCCGTTCCGCTCCGCAGTCTGGCGAAGGACGCGGGTGGAACCATCATGCAGAACACCGTCGCGCTCGGTGCGGCGTGTGAAGTGGCGAACTTCCCCATCGAGAACCTCGACAGCGCACTCGAGAAGAAGTTCGGTTCCAAAGGTGAGGCCATCGTCGAGAACAACAAGGAAGCCGCCCGTCTCGGACAGGAGTACGTCCAGGAGGAGTACGACTACGACTTCGAGTACGACGTGGAAACGACGGACAACGACTACGTCCTACTCAACGGTGACGAGGCCATCGGCATGGGTGCTATCGCCGCTGGCTGTCGCTTCTACTCCGGCTACCCCATCACGCCCGCGACGAACGTCATGGAGTATCTCACGGGCCGAATCGAGCACTTCGGCGGCACCGTGATGCAGGCCGAGGACGAACTGTCGGCCATCAACATGGCGCTCGGCGCGGCGCGAGCTGGCGCACGCTCGATGACGGCGACGTCCGGTCCGGGTATCGACCTGATGACCGAGACGTTCGGTCTCATCGCACAGAGCGAGACGCCGCTCGTCATCTGCGACGTGATGCGCTCCGGTCCCTCGACTGGGATGCCGACGAAACAGGAACAGGGCGACCTGAACATGACGCTGTACGGCGGTCACGGCGAGATTCCGCGGTTCGTCGTCGCGCCGACGAACGTCGCCGAGTGTTTCCATAAGACCGTCGAGGCGTTCAACTTCGCCGAGAAGTACCAGACCCCCGTCTTCCTGCTCGCCGACCTCGCCATGGCCGTCACCGAGCAGACGTTCTCGCCCGAGCAGTTCGACATGGACGCCGTCGAAATCGAGCGCGGAAACATCGTGGACGAGGACGACATCGAGGCGTGGACCGACGAGAAGGACCGGTTCCAGCCCCACTTCCCGACCGCTGACGGCATCAGCCCGCGCGCGTTCCCCGGAACGAAGGGCGGTGCCCACATGTCCACCGGTCTCGAACACAACGCGCTCGGTCGGCGGACCGAGGACACCGAAATCCGCGTCGAGCAGGTCGACAAGCGAAACCGCAAGGTCGAGACGGCACAGGAAGAAGAAGACTGGAGTCCGCGCGAGTTCGGCGACGAAGACGCCGACACGCTCGTCATCTCGTGGGGGTCGAACGAAGGGCCGATGCGCGAAGCCCTCGACTTCCTCGAAGAGGACGACGTGAGCGTTCGATTCCTCTCGGTTCCGTACATCTTCCCCCGCCCCGACCTCACCGAGGACATCGAGTCCGCGGACACCGTCATCGTGGTCGAGTGTAACGAAACCGGGCAGTTCGCCAACGTTCTCGAACACGACGCGCTCACTCGTGTCGAGCGGATAAACAAGTACAACGGTATTCGATTCAAGGCCGACGAGTTGGCCGACGACATCAAAGCGAAACTCGGACAGGAGGTAGAAGCATGAGTTCAGAGGTTCGATTCACCGACTTCAAGTCGGACAAGCAACCGACGTGGTGTCCCGGATGCGGCGACTTCGGGACGATGAACGGGATGATGAAGGCACTCGCCGAAACCGGCAACAGCCCGGACGACACGTTCGTCGTCGCGGGTATCGGCTGTTCCGGAAAAATCGGGACGTTCATGCACTCCTACGCGATTCACGGCGTGCACGGGCGTGCGCTTCCCGTCGGCACCGGCGTCAAACTCGCCAACCCCGACCTCGAAGTGATGGTCGCGGGCGGCGACGGTGACGGCTACTCCATCGGTGTGGGTCACTTCATCCACGCCGTGCGCCGGAACGTGGACATGTCCTACGTCGTCATGGACAACCGCATCTACGGACTGACGAAGGGACAGGCCTCGCCGACCAGCCGCGAGGACTTCGAGACGAGTACGACGCCGGAAGGCCCGCAACAGCCCCCGGTCAACCCGCTCGCCCTCGCCCTCTCGGCGGGTGCGACGTTCATCGCACAGTCCTTCTCGACCGACGCACAGCGACACGCCGAAATCGTCCAGAAGGCCATCGAGCACGACGGCTTCGGCTTCGTGAACGTCTTCTCGCCCTGCGTCACGTTCAACGACGTGGACACGTACGACTACTTCCGCGACTCCATCGTCGACCTCGCGGACGAGGGTCACGACCCGCACGACTACGAGGCGGCCAAAGAGAAGATTCTCGACGCCGGCAAGGAGTATCAGGGCGTCATCTACCAGGACGAAGATAGCGTTCCGTACAGCGAACTCCACGGCATCGAGGGCAACATGTCCGAGATTCCCGACGGCGCACCCGAGGACGCGATGGACCTCGTGCGCGAGTTCTACTGAATCGGGACCCGCTCTCGACGGCTCGGTTTCCTTTTGTTCTTACCCGCCTGCCAACGACCGGTTTCTCGTTCCACCTCGATTGCTCTCGACGTCTCCGGTTCAATTTCTGACCCACGACGTACGACTAAATTCGTTTCTCGCGGCCGTTTGCGTCTGTTTTTTATGATATGACCGGCAAGAACGGATAGAGATGACTGCGGAGATACGCGCTGTCGTCTGCGGTGCTGGGTGTCCCCCCGCTGCGGCGACCGTTTTACTCGATTCCCCCGACACTGGCCGACTTTGCGACGCTATCGGCGGCCGTTCGACCGTCGACGCGTCGTCAGTTCGACCGACCGGAACAGCGGAGCGAACACCGTCACCGTATCGGACGAAGGTGGCGGTATGAGCGAGCATTTCGACGTTATCATCGCGGGCGCTGGCCCGGCCGGTGCACAGTGTGCCCGGGATTTGGCCCAACGGGGCTACGATGTCGTCGTCCTCGAAGCCGAAAAGGAAGACACGTTCCCGCGCCAGAGCAACAAGTCCACGGCCGGGACGTTCTCGTCCATGATGGCGGCGTTCGGCATCCCGGACGACGTGGTGATGAACTTCACCGACAACGTGGTCCTCGAATCGCCGAACGAACACTTCGTCCAGGCACAACCCGGTGCCGTCCTCGAATTCGCCGATTTCAAGCGGTTTTTGGTGGCGGACGGTCGGGACGAGGGTGCCGAATACTGGTTCGACGCCCGCGTCTCGAAGCCCATCATGAGCGGCAACGAAGTCGTCGGCGTCCGCTACGCCGGGGACCAAGAGGTGTACGGCGACATCATCATCGACGCGACCGGTCCGAGCGCGCCGCTCGCAAAGAGTCTCGGCGTGACCAATCTGAAGCGCGAAAATCAGGCCATCGGCGTCGAGTTCGAGATGAAAGGCGTCGATATGGACGCCGACGGCTATGCGGACCTCACCGACGCGATGATGCTTCGACTCGACCACGACCTCGCGCCGGGCGGCTATTCGTGGATTTTCCACACCGGAGAGGACACCGCGAAGGTCGGCCTCTGTTACATCCAAAACGAGAGCCACCACGACTACGCCAAGGAGGGAATGGGTATCGACGATTACCTCCAACACTGGTTGGACACCGACCCGCGGTTCGAGAACGCGGAACGGATGGAAGGCAAACAACACCGCGGGTCCGCCCACATCCAGATGCCCGGCGGCCTCTCCACGGACAACTTCATGGCCATCGGCGACACCGTGCCGACCATCGACCCGCTCTGGGGTGAGGGGATTCACACCGGCATGAAATCCGCGCGAGCGGCGGCGATAACCGCTGATCGCTGTTTCATGACCAGCGCCTCGGACACCTCCGCGGAGAAGATGTCGATATACGATAATCTCTGGCACGGCGACGTCGCGCCGCAGATGCGGACGCGACTGCTGATGACCCAACTGCTCTATCTCGCCGAGAACGAGCGCTACGACACGCTGATTCGTGACCTCAAGCAACTCAGTCACGAGATGCGTGCGAACGCGAACAACGGAAGACTTCGCGGTATCATGAAGCTCCTCCACTGGGAAGACATCCCGCTCCTCAAGCGGTTCGCCAGAGAACGGCTCCCGATGTAACGTCTCCGACGCTATTTTTC
>NZ_MEIH01000003.1:0-2124 GCF_001723155.1 Haladaptatus sp. W1 | reverse complement strand
AACGCAGTTCATGAAGGAGGCCGCCGGCGGGGAGAACGCTCCGTCATGTACATGTTCGAGGAGACGCTGGAGACGTTCCGCGAACGGAGCGAGAACATCAACATCCCGGTTCGGCAGATGGAAGAACAGGGGTCGCTCTCCGTCGAGGAGATGAAACCCCTCGACTGCTCGGCGACCGAGTTCGCCCACCGTGTTCGAACGGACGTCGAGGAGAACGACACCAGTATCGTCATGATAGACGGTATCGACGGCTACAAACTGTCGCTCCGGGACGACGACGACCGCGTGCTGGTCCGCAAACTCCACACCCTCTGTCGGTATCTGAAGAACATGGGTATCACCGTCATTCTGGTGGACGAAATCGACACCGTGACCGGCGAATTTCAGGCGACGGAGGCGGGAATCAGCTATCTCGCCGACAATATCGTTTTCCTTCGGCATCTCGAAGTTTCCGGCGAGATGCGCAAGGCCATCGGCGTGCTGAAAAAACGAACCAGCGACTTCGAACGGATGCTCCGCGAGTTCCAGATCACGGAACACGGTCTCAAAGTCGGCGAACCGCTGACCGAACTCAGCGGCGTTCTCTCCGGCTCTCCTGAGTTGGCACGGGAACGTTCGGAGTCGGCCAATGAGTGAGGCGGCCCTCATCCTCGCGCTGGGAAAACGGGAGCGAAACCTCGAACTCCTCGCCGACCTCCTCAAAAACGGCGGCTACGACGTCGAAATCGCGACCAGCATGGACGAGTTCGACGCCCTGCTCGAACAGTGTGACGACGTTGCCCTCGCCGTTTTGGACGTGGACGGCTTCACCGAGGACATCTGGAAGCGCTGTGAACAACTCAACGACCGCGATATTCCCATGCTCGTCCTCGCGGCGCAGATTCCGCCCGCGATGCGCCAAAAGGCGGTCAGCCGAGGTGCACAGACCATCCTCGAAAAGCCGGTCGATAAGGCGGACTTGCAGGCGACGATACGCGGTCTGATGGAATACATCCGCATGAACCGCTAACCTGAACGGGACTTCCGAGATACCGCCGAGTTTCGAAGATTTCTGTTTTGCCTTCTCTTGCGTCGGGCCTATTTTGCTCCCGTCGCTCGGAGCTGTGGGTTCGGCGGCCGTCGAAGGAGAGTAGATGACGATGCGTACGCGCCCCACCGGGAACCATGGGGCAGCATGGGACCACTGGGCGGCGAGGGCCGAAGCGGGTCGTCGGGGAGACGACCGCGGGGGATGGCTGTCGGTAGAACCGAACAGCCGGGGCGGCGAGGGCCGAAGCGGGTCGTCAGGGGAGACGACCGTGGAGGGTGGGTGTGATGGGGCGCTACGTCGTCATCGATTAGTTCTTCTGGGGATAGATAATTCAGTTCTACCATGTGACTGTCGATAGTATTGCAACTCACCATACTATCGATACTCACGACCCTGTTTCAACTCACTATCCGATTCTAACTCGTAACACTACCTCGCCGTCGTTCGATTTCCGTCGTTACAGTTTGTGTCGGAACGCACGCAGCACGTCGTGGCCGGTTTCGGTCAGCGTCACCTGCTTTTGTCGTCCGACCTTTCTAACTTCGATGTAGCCGTCGCGTTCCAGCGGGTCGACGATGTTCGCGTTCAGCAGGGCGAACTTCGCCTTGTCGTTCGCCGGGTTACTGTCGGCGATGAACGACAACTCTCGTCCTCGGCGTAGCTGATGAGGTCCTTTTTCTTCGGGGTGTCGTGGAACGCGGTGCGCGACTCGCTCTCGTGGGTCGATGACGAGCATCCGGGCGCGTGGTATCACGCTTCCCTTCCGGATGCCAGCGCCGAATTCCGCGACCTGTGGTCGCTCGAAGACGGCGACAGCGGCGCCTTCTTCCTCCATACCGTGGTGCCCACCATCGACGACGAGTGGCTCTTTTTCGCCGTGCCACACCACTCGCTCTGCTGGCTGAACGCGCCCGACGAGTCGTTCGTCGATGCGGTGGACGATGCGCTGGCGAAGCACCGGGCTTGCGTCCTGCCGGAGAAAACGCGCGTCGAGTGGACCGGCGATGGTCGAAACTATTACATCTCCGGCACGTCCCTCTGCGTGGAAGGTGGACGCCTTCGGACCCGCGGCTGCTACGGCCTGTCGAATCTCG
>NZ_MEIH01000002.1:0-2169 GCF_001723155.1 Haladaptatus sp. W1 | reverse complement strand
TCGAATGTCCACAGATAGTCTCAATCTGTAGCCAAATGTGTGGCTGTGTGAAGGAAAAAAGAGGAAACGTAAACCTCGGATGGGTCAGACATTTTTATAGAATATTTAACATGATGGAGCGCCTATAATCAGATGATCATGGACATCAATTGGAGAGCAGTACTCACCGGATTCGCGACCGCGTTCGTCCTCGGACTACTCATCGTTTGGCTCGTTCCCCTTACACAGTTAACGACACTCGTGTATGCAATACCCGGACTCATGGGAGGCGTCGTCGCCGGCTACATGGTCGTCGGTGCGGGACGTGGTGCGATACACGGCGGACTCGCCACCATCATCGGGAGTGTCGTGCTCCTCATTGTGTGGGCGATATTCGGCGTCCTCTTTGCCGGTCTTGTTCCGGCCATTGTAGGGTTCTCGTTCGGCCTCTTTATCCTGCTCCTAGCAGCGATCCCGGGTGCTATTGCTGGCGCCGTTGGCGGATGGGTGAAAGATCGCCGCACCACGACTCGTGAACCAGCGAGAGCAGAGGTCCGCTGACGTACCATTCTCCCCGCGCTGAAGCGCGAGGACTCCTCCGTTGGGGTCGGCTATCCGACTCCACAGTGGCAACTTGAGAATTTTACGCAGGAAACTAGTCGCTGTGGAACACACGAAGAGGTTGTTTGTGCCAATGTCGATGGCGGCTTCGTGAAAACCTAATGGTGAATCTAATCGCGAATCGGAGACGGGTTGGAACGCCCGGAACGCTTCCCTCTCGTGGTGATCTTCCTCACCAGCGGAAATAACGTCTCTTAGTATAGGATTGCCTTGCCTTCGAGGGACAGTTGGAGAAACAGTGATTACCCGCCCCAGCGGGCAAGCCGTCGACGCAAGGTCTATTATCACCGGGATTGTCAGACTGTTGGGATTGGGGGATGCAGAGGGAGAAACCTGCAGGGAGGACCAGGGAAGGATCACGCCGACCGACCAATCACGCGTCGTGCAACGCGGTCTCGTCGACTTTGTTCTCACTTGTGACGCCACCATCGGGACTGGGTCAATGGCAGCGTCAACTGGGAGGAGACAGTGACAACCGACCATGACCGAAGGTGACGACCTGTCCTCGACGACCGCCCTCCGGCTTCTTCTCTTAGTCGTCGGCACGCTCACGATCGTCCTCGTGTTGCCCTTTTTCCAGGCTATCCTATTTGGCGGATTAATGGCATATCTCGTCGAACCGATAAACGACCGACTCTCGCGCCGATGGGGTGCGACAATCGGAGCGGTCGTAACGATACTTATCACGGTCGTCGTCGTTCTCGTTCCTCTCCTGTTGATAGTCAGCGTCGCGGTCGACCAAGGAGCCGCGCTGGCACAGGGAGCCGAACTCCCCGACATCGCAACTGTCGAAGCGTACTTTCAGGAGTTGTTCGGAACACAGGCCGACCTCTCGACTCTCATCGAACCGCTATCCGGCGCAATCGAAACCGGTATTCGGGGACTTCTGGGGAGTATTGTCGAGATCGTCGGCGGTATCCCGGCGTTCGTCGTCGAAACCGTGATCTTCCTCTTCACCTTCTTCTATCTCTTACGGGATGGAGAGCAGTTCGTCAACTGGGTTCGAACAGCCGCTCCGTTCGACCCGGACGTGACGACTGAACTGATCGCACGCACCGACGACCTCCTGTGGGCCGCAGTGGTCGGCAACGTCATCGTTGCCGGCGTGCAGGCGATACTGACAGTCCTTGGGTTCCTCGTCATCGGATTCGACGATCTCGTCTTCTGGGGCGTGGTCACGTTCGTCTTGTCGCTGCTCCCAGTGATTGGGGCCTCATTCGTCTGGATTCCGGCGGTGATCTACCTTCTCTTCGTTGGCAGCATTCCAGAAGCAGTGGGACTACTTGTGTACGGTTCCCTCATCATTAGCGGATCGGACAACTTCATCAGACCACTTGCGATTGGATCGATTCGTTTCTCTGGAAGAGTCGAACTTTGGCGTTCGACATGGCGTGCAGTTCGTGACTCTCCTATCGTTGGCTGGGGAGCAGTGAACACAAAAGACCTGATTCAACCCTATATGATAAGTTCTCGCACCGCAGGCCGTGGAATCCATAATTCATACCTACGGATGTTCGCGATGACGGGATTCATTGGAGGGGTGTCGTACTTGGGATTGACAATTGTCGC
>NZ_MEIH01000001.1:0-9635 GCF_001723155.1 Haladaptatus sp. W1 | reverse complement strand
TCGTTGATTTGCTGGTGAAACAACGTGGCGAGCTCAATCGATCGGGGTGATTCCCTGTAATGGGGATCGGCGCAGTTTTTCCGATTCTCCCATTCAAGCACGGCTCAAACACGAGGTGGCATTTGTGAACTGTTACTATAATCAGACGTAAGTATTGCCTACCACGTGCTCTCGCCGCCAAGGGTATTTCTTTCGTGCGACTCCAGGACAATGGTACATCCCTTTGTTGGTTTGTCAAAACACAAGGTAATGACTGTATTTTCTCGATAATTATAGGTTGGAGGGACACAGAAGAGCAAGGTTTTTATGAACAATCTATCGCTTTTTTGTACTACTCAGTTGACCACCACTGTGACGGTATGAGGAGTAGTGAGAAAGCGTCCAATTATCGTCGTGTATGCCGTAGAGATACGGAGACTGCGAAATGACCACCACAATTCGATCCGTGATGAGCTGCCATTCACAAAATTTGGGGAGTAGATAGAGAGATCACTATGAGCTTTCTCGATGTTCTTCCACTGGCGTTTGTGATGGTTGCGGGGCCACAGATTCTCAGCGCCATCTTCCTCGCGACGAGTGAAAACTGGCGACAGAACTCCGCCGCATACGTCCTCGGCGCTGCAATCTCGATCTCCCTGGTCGTGACTCTCGTCTACTTCGCTGGTGAGGGTGCACTTGGACAAGGCACAACAAACGATACACTCTATGTTATCATCCTCGTCCTGCTCTTGGTGGCAATGGTAAACGTCTTCCGGACGAGAGAGGAGACGGAACCGCCCAAATGGATGGGGAAGCTCACATCGGCAAACCCACGGTTCTCGTTCAGGCTTGGATTCCTCCTGATGGGACTTTTCCCGAGTGATCTCCTCACGTCCGCCGCCGTTGGTTCATATCTCGCGGCGCAAGGGGCACCCTGGAGAGATGCCCTCCCGTTTATCGGAGTTACGCTCTTGATTCTAGCGCTCCCATTACTGATCTTGCTCGCGTTCGGCGAACGGGCGGAGGCATTCCTGCCGAAAGCGCGTGACTGGATGGAAACGAACTCCTGGATCATCAACGAGATCGTCCTCCTGCTTTTCATCGCTATCACGATCAGCAACCTCACGGGGTGATCGAAGAAAGCCACCCTGACGGTCACGATTTTGGACGCTCACGTTGAATGACGAGCCGTTTGAGAACCGAGAGTATACCGACGAGCACTATTCTGGCGGTCTATCCAATACTGTAATCCCGACACCTACTGGCCACCGTCGATGGCTTCGCCACCCTTCGTCGCATCATCACGGCTGTCGTCCGTCTCTTGAACCGTCGTTGGGGCGATCTCAAGATGGGACGCTTATTCCTCACCTCAAAGTTTTGCGATAGCGACTTGAAGGAACTGGACGATAATGACCACCATCAGGGAAAACACCTACCTCGTGCAACCTCGCGTTTCAAGATTACTCAATCCTGAACTCATCATCTGAATCCACGATAATTCGGTAGCCAGCATACTCGAACTGGATCGTGATTGGAGATTGCGACACCGACCGCTCGGTAGTCAGGAGGGTATCTAACGCATCGGGATCGACGGCCTCATACAACGGTGGCTGTAGTTGCAGTGCAGGAACTCCTTCTCGGTTTGCGACTGCCTCGACAATCGCCAAAGAATTCACCGTTTTAGTCGATGGTTCGAATTGATCCCCCGAAGTCATTGTAGCATATTAACGAGTCAGGCCGATTTGACACTGTCTCTTACCTATGTAGGGGTCTTATCACGGTGTCAGGAGGGGTCTCTGAAATCATGGTCGTGACACCGAATCGAATAGAAGGGTGGTGAGTAGTACCTCATTTGGGTTCGTCCATGAGTGTGGATGCGACGAGGTTTTGAAACCCCCGTCTGAGTCGTCCACCAAACGATTGACGAGAGATTCCCAGTTCTGTTGCCAGTGTCTCGAGCGTCGTCTCATGTGGTTCATTAAAGTACCCGCGTTCGTATGCAAGCCGAAGCGCCTCATGCTGAGAGGCAGTGAGGCCATATTGCTGTTGTTCTCGTTTCAACTCGGTGTTCGTCAGTCGCAGTATCGTCAGCGGGACACCTTCCGAATGGAGCCAGTGCTGAAACTCCGCCAGCGGGGCATTGCTTGGTGCCCGGAGCTCGAACTGCCATTCCTCGGCTGTTCCGGTTGCAGACAGAAGCGTCATGTCCGATTCAGCAATCGCGACGATCGCATCTCGGAACGCCCGTCGCCACACGATACGAAAGAGCGTTCCCTGTGCTTCGTATTCGTCGAGCACTGCTATGTGTTCGACGGCGCCGTGTGCACGGGTAACTTGTATGACGTCGTCTGGGTCAGCTCCTCGGACCCAAACAAATGGGACGACAGTATCAACTGTTGGTACTACTCGCTCTAGTTCAACTTGTACGTCTGGGAGTGAACTGAATGCTTGCCCGATGACAAAACCATCTGCAGGAATCTTGAGTTCAGCATACACCACCATACTACGTTCTATGGGGGAGAGCTCGAAAAAGGAATCTTAATATATTCTGTCAACACAGGGGCCGACTATACGAATAATACATAGGATGTCCAGCCCAACCAGTCTAGCGACGAAACATGAATACGATATCCACAGAAGACCGGCAGGAAATTCTCTCCCAACTCTAGTTGTTACTGATCTGTAGATTCCATTCGCATCCGAAGTTGGTCCGCGAGATCAGTCAGGTATGCTGTGCCAAGAATCGCAACGAGCAATCCACCGACTGAATTGTAGATTAGGTCGAGAATCGTATCGTCCAGTCCATACTGGGTGAGAACCTTCCCGCCGCCGATGAGGGTCGACACAACGCCGATATAGAACTCAATGAGCTCCCAGATGACGCCGAAAGCCATTACGAACAACAACATATAGACGAACATGAACTTCGGTGGCATCTCAACGTACTTCGTGTGCTCCTCGAGTGCCCGTGTCACGGCGTATGCCACCCCGGCGACCAGCGACGACGAGAGTGCGTGAGTCATATGATCCCACCACCACGTCGACTGGTATGGGCTCAGGAACCCCAGTGCAGGCAACGATAACGTCCCGAACGCGTGCAGGAACATCGCGATCGTGATCCAGAGCACGAGACCAACGCTCATCGTGATACTGTAATTGCGTTCCAACAGTGCTGGGAGGAACGTGACGAGCAGGCCGACACCAGCGTTGACGGCGATTCCGCTGTTTCCCCGCAATAGGCCGATGACCAGGATGCCAACCATTGCCAACTGAAGGAATCGTACTAGTGGCACTGTCTAGATAAGGAAAACCAAGCGGCAGCGGTACGGGTGGCGAAGTGTTACCCACCGATCATAGGTGACTGATTCTTGATATCGAGATTGGCTGCACTGTGAGAGGACGGAATTCGGCTGCTTCACCGAACACCTAGTCATGATGAGACAAAGTGGTTCGTTCGCCACTCCCGTTAAAGACGCTGAAATGCCACTCTACAACAGAATCCCTTAACTAGACAGTGCCGTGGCCGAGTACAGTGTTGCCGTCGTCGAATGAAATTGCTGGGGCGATACCGATCGAACCACCAACGTTCGATATCCGGGGGATTACCTGATAGGGCTTGAGCCCGTAGTCGCCATATGGCGAGTCTCCGTCTCGGTTCGCTGTTCGGCATCCCGATTAGACTGGGCATTTCGTTCTTGTTGATCCTCCCACTGCTAGCCTACCTCATCGGTTCGCAGGTTGGCCTCACAGTGGACTTGATCAACGGGATCTTCGGGACCCCACTCGATCCTGAACCGCTTACCGCGGGGTTGCTCCCTTGGCTCTTGGGAGTGGGTGCTGCACTCGGCCTCTTTGCCAGCGTTCTCTTGCACGAACTGGGTCACTCACTCGTAGCACGCCGGTACGGCCTTGAGACTGAATCGATCACGCTGTGGTTCTTGGGCGGTCTAGCGCAGTTTACGGAGTTGCCTGACGACTGGCGCCAGGAGTTCTCGATCGCCATCGCCGGCCCGATCGTTAGCGTCGCACTCGGGGTCCTGTTCTACGGGTCGTTCGAACTGCTCGCTGGCAGGCTCCCCGCAGTTCGGTTCGTGATCGGCTACTTAGCGGTGCTCAACGTGGTGCTAGCGGTGTTCAATATGCTTCCGGGATTCCCAATGGATGGTGGGCGAGTCCTCCGTGCGGTGCTCTCGCGTAACCGGTCGCGCCTGCAGGCAACCCGCATCGCCGCTGCCGTCGGGAAGGGGTTCGCGTTCCTGCTCGGAATCGCTGGGGTCTTTACGTTTAACCTGTTCTGGATTCTTATCGCCTTCTTCATCTATATCGCCGCGACGAGCGAGACCAGCCAGGAGGTTATGCAGGCGGCCTTCGAGGGACTAACCGTCAGGGAGATAATGACGCCGGTGGCCGAACTCGATACGGTGGCACCCGAGACGTCGATCAATACCTTGCTTGACCGGATGGTCCGCGAACGTCACACCGGGTATCCGGTCGTTGACGGCGATGACCTCGTCGGCATCGTCACGCTCGAAGACGTCCAAGAACGGGCATCCGACCGCCGAGATGATTCGACAGTCAATAACATCATGTCGACAGATCTGGTGACGGTCCGCCCCGGCGGCGAGGCGACGAATGCGCTCACGACCCTCCAGCAGGAGGGTATCGGTCGGCTTCTCGTAACCGAAGGTGACGGCTCGCTTGCCGGTCTAATCTCGCGGACAGACCTGATGACGGTCCTCGAAATCACCCAGACCAGTCAATCGACAGTCGCCACCTCACGGACGCTCGAACGCTGAGTTTGATTCATCGGGAGGGAGTTTCAACCGAAGGGCGAGGATCGACTTGGTTGGTGAATACGTAATTCAAAGCATCGGAGATACTCACAATCCCTGCTCGAATCTCCAATCGTTCTCGAAAACGGATCGGTAGCGAGTGGTCCTCGTCGATATCCGAACGATCCGGCGTGCCGTTCGTACGAACGGCGATACCGAGTCACAAACTTGTAGGACGGGTGTAGTGACAAAACTGTACATCAGATTGTTGATGGACGCTCACGTTGGGTGACGAGCTGTTTGAGCACCGAGAGTATACCGACGAGCACTATTCTGGCTGTATATGCAAGAATGTATCCCTATACGTATTGGCCACCGTCGGTGGCTTCACCACCCTTCGTCGCATCATCACGGCTGTCGTCCGTCTCTTGAACCGTCGTTGGGGCGATCTTGAGATCAGTGATTGATTCCTCTCGTAATCTGTCCCGTAAGTCCCAGTCTCGGCTCATCTTGTTTGGTTGACTTGTTCCGCGAACATGAATCCCACCGGTAACTCCCGAAATTGGCTCCTACTATATAAGCGGTAAGTAGCCTTCTCCAGGCACCCTTAAGTCGATCATTGTGCATTTCGTGGTACATATTTAGCGTGCCAGCTGACGGTGATTTCGCTGATCGAATTCGGTTGTTCCGAACGATCAGGGGAAGTAGTCTGTTTCCTGGGATTTCGGCGCGTTTCAAGATGCGTGATTGATTTGATAACCGAAGTAGAACGTGCGACAGCGGTAAGGCCGATTTTCCAAAATCGGTGATTTTGGGTAGTTTACTTCCTGTGGGCAGTATAAGCGGCAGTGGATGCTTCCGCTCTCATAGTATCCCCTCAAGCAATGGTGTTCTCAAATATTGTAATTTTGGAATGAATATTGGAATAGCCCCCAACCGATACTAAAAGTGAAAAGTAGAATCCCAATTGGAAGGAAAACAATAGTAATCGGTATACTGCATGTGTTTATATTATCACTCGTGTATTTGATTTCAAATGGTGAGATATTGGTTATCTTGAAATCATCATTGGTTGTTCCAGGGGCATCTACTGCCGTGCAGGTCACTTGATAGGAAAAAATACCGAGTATTACCAAGAGGATACTAATTCCTGCAACAATTCGTGGAGAGAATATACTCATCATTGC
The DNA here is from genome assembly GCF_001723155.1 of Haladaptatus sp. W1. Taxonomy (NCBI): domain Archaea; kingdom Methanobacteriati; phylum Methanobacteriota; class Halobacteria; order Halobacteriales; family Haladaptataceae; genus Haladaptatus; species Haladaptatus sp. W1. Next base: position 3,697 of record NZ_MEIH01000001.1, on the reverse strand, counting down.
GTTTGCTCTGTACTTACGTCATCAACTCGGAGCGTGAATCCCCACGTGAACGTCTCATCATACCCGTTTTCGTCGCTGATGTTGTACGGGTCCTCAAATCTATACTCCCCGGTCGGGATACAACCGCGAACAGTGGGATCATCAACGACAATCAGTTCTTCACTTGATGATTCGCCCGGTTCGAGGGTTTCTGTCCCGGAGTACTCATTTGACCAACGTAGCTCCCCCTGTGATTTGCCGTCCGACCCAATGCAGTCAGGAGCATAATCAGCTGGTGGGCTATCTGGAGCACGGAGGGAATACAGGAGGATACCCGAATCGCCTGCCCGTGAGCTTGCACCTTTGTAGTAGGCTGGCTCGAACTCCCTCGTCGCTTCACCTGTGTTTTTCGCTGTCGTTTTCAGATGAGCAGTTTGTGTTTTGGTGAGTTCCGCCTGAACGATGTCGAGAGTTAAGTCAACCGGATACCGGTCTGGAACCGAATCGGTCTGTTGGACGGAAACCCGTTTTGGGAATGGTGAGTTACCTGATGATGCGTTTCCAAGACAGCCAGTAGAGACCGAGAGGAGAGAGAAGAGGCTGAGTAGTGTGGTTCGGCGTTTCATGTACGAGAATACATCTATTAGACAATAAGCTTCGTGTACAGTGAAATATCTCTTTTACACTTCTCTATAAATCCCCAAATGGAAACGAAAATCGCCCCGATATTTCTCCCCCTGTATGCACAGTTTCTAGTACGTAGTATTCCGATGCCAGTCAATACAAGTGTCTCCATCAGGTTCGTTTCGGAAGAAGGAACTCCTCAGTACTTCTACGAAGTCAAGCTTTCCGGTCTATTGGGTAATAAAGTAGATACTTCTGTCGTCGGGCATTTTGTTGACGGTGAATGTGAATCACTCGTCACGAGCAAACTGGGACCAGTAAGGTATACGACTGACACTAATTGTTCGGACAAGAAATAATCTTAACGTAGTATGTAATTTGGCTACGGTGGACAGGAGACGGGGTCGCTGGAGTGACTCTTTTTGTTCTTTCGTGGGTCGATATACTCTGTCCCCTTTGCTCGAAGCACGGTCTCATCGCTCACAAAGTAGCTCGCAAAGTACATCCCCGGATCGTAGTGTGGACTATCTGTCGGGGAATGGTACGTGTAGGTCGGCTCAATCGCGGTGAAGTGGACCAGCCATCCCTCGTCAGCGAGGGTAACCCTTGCGTCCTCCTTATTAGTTGAAACGCGAACAGCCTTGATATTGTCAGTATCCGCAGGTAAGGTTTCCCGAGCGGCATATGCTTCCTCGAACCGCGTGGTGAATCGAGCAACATTTTCTTTCGTAAGTGAGTCTGGTTTCTTTGGGCAGGGCGGCAGATCTATCTGCGAGGTAGTGGTGCTCGATCGCGTTAAGGACGTCGTTGAGGAGTTTAACGAATGGTTGGAGGGCGAAGCTTGGTTGAGACAACCGGCAAGTGACATAGAAAGTCCCCCAATAGCGATAAGTACGTTTCGACGTTGCATATGCCGTCTATGGTCTCACTATCTAAGTACTTTCTATAAGGTCAAAGAGATGCTTGACATTACGAGAATTACCCGAACACACGTCCAGAGCAGGTTCGCTATGAGATATGGTGGTCTCAATACCGACGTGATCAGACCAATTCGACGGAAACGAAGACCCTCAAGTTAGTATAATCTGCTAACCATTAATAGCGCATTTTGAGATCCTTCAAACACCTAAGTGGCAGAGAAAGCTTATTATCTCGAATTAGAATCATGTATCTATGGCAGAAACTAGTCTGTACACGCCCATCTTTGGTCGGAATTACCGCATGTCGATTAGTTTCTTGGTTGTTGGACTAGCTATCACAATTTTGTTTACGGTGCTTACTTACACGCCTGCTGGCCAGTGGCTTTCGAGTACCCATTACTCCCAGCTACTCGTCATCGTCACGTTTGGTGCTGCGGCAGTGAACGCTTATCTTAACAGTGGATTCCTTCTAAGTTGGTTTCTTGCTGCATCAGGGTTACTTCCATTCGCGTTTTCGTTCGCACTCACAGACGCTCCGCTCGGTCGAGAGCCAACGATAATCAGTGCGATTAACACTCTTCTTCTTTCTGTCGGGCTATACACCGTTGTCGTCGGAACAACAGCCTTCATCCTTGGAGTCGGTGTACGGTATGTGCATGACCGTCTCGTGAAGCCGAAGGAACCACTCCAATCAGTAGAATAGTACCTCCACTAATTACTGAGAGTATCAAAGTCACAACGTGGATGCTACTATTGGCTTTAGTAGGTAGTGGCAGTATCTCGGCTAGCACCCATTCAAAGTCTAAGCGGCAGTGGACGACCCACGAGACTCTTGAATCGATCTGTGCGCTGTCCGTGGTGCTAACTTAGCAGAACGAGTAAGAGGAAAACACAACGAGAAACCCAAGCAGTCTCTCAGCTGACAACGATAATTGCAGCGAAGCTCCAGAGGACAATTCCGAGGAGGTAGAAAGTGAGGATCGCTCGATTGTTCGTGGGGAGTGAGGATCCAGTGTACTGCGGTGATTGTGCGGCATCCATTTCTATATAGTCGTTTCCTTCACCACCACCTTCCATCGCCATGGTTGGACCGCTTCCAGTCCGTGCGTGGAGAAGGGAGAATACAAACAGGGATACAATTAACATCAGGACGATGGCGCGGCCATAGACATACGCGAGCGGGACGACCGTTACACCCGCTGCAATGACGGTGTATGCGAGGAGAGCAGAGGTGAGCGCATTTCGTTCCATAACCCAATGCAGTGAGTTGTAGGCATAAGTTTTGTGAAGGGATCTCCTCTCTTAGAAATAGTCTCTTTGTTGCCTATCTGATTTCATCAGTAATGCACGAATATCTATATTCTCAGCTGCTATTCTTCACTTGATAGCTGGTGTGTCCACGTCTGCTTAGTGCAACATGAGGCAGTGAAACAATTGGGTCCCCACCAATCTACTCTTCATATGCAAATGGACCAAATTTACTGTCCCCTGAATCTCTAACCGGCAGTCGATTCGGCCAGATTGCCGCCCTCGCGAAAGTACGAAACCAGACTTCCTAAGAGGATAGTAATGTTCAGCAGTCGTCTTTTTCACGGTAGATGACATATATGCCATCATGGGCGACGCAGATAAGGACGAATCAATGGTCGGGCGGATGGATGAGTCCCGAATTCGATTTTGGTTTCTCCTCAATGGGGATCGGTGGGTGATTACTGGCATGCTCACGCTCGGTTTGTTCGTAATTCTCGTTGTTGCTGGGACAGTCGGCCCCTCATCGTTTCGCTCGGTCATGAGCAACACAAATCAAGTTGGTATCGCATTCCAGGCATTCATTGCGTCGCTTATCACCGGTGTGACGCTCGTCGTCACCATCGGTCAGCTAGTCCTCTCACAGGAACTCGGGTCGCTAAAAAATCAACGGGAACGAATGAAGGCCACCGTAGAGTTTCGCCAAGATGTCGATAGTTTGATCGGGGCCATCGGGCTGCCCGATCCCGCGGCATTTCTCCGCCAACTTATTCTGACAAGCAAAGATCGTGCCGAGGTGCTCGAAGACGTTCTTGCAGAGAACAGCGATGACGAATTACGCGACCAGGTCGATCAATTTGTTGTCGCTCTCATCGAAAACGCTAACGAGGTCGAAGAGCAGCTAGACGACGCCGAGTTCGGTGAAT